>JAJAZB010000145.1 GCA_026785975.1 Cytophagaceae bacterium
CGACAAAAGAACCAATAAAATAAGATCATAATTCTACTTCCATAAAAACAAGGATTAAGACGTTCTCTTCATTTTGTTTTGACATGATATCGGCAATCAGAATTCTACTTCCAGAAAAACAAGGATTAAGACCATGCAGACGCAACAGTTTGCGGTTCTACTTCCCAATACAAAACTTCGAGAAAATCGTCGCCAGCAAATCATCCGTCGTGATTTGCCCGGTGATCGCTCCGAGGTGGTACAGCGCCTGGCGGATGTCGAGGGCGAGCCAGTCCTGGGTGATGCCCGCCTCCAGGCCCGCCAGCACGCGGTCGAGGGCATCGGCGGTTTGCACCAAATGCTCGAAGTGCCGCAGGTTGGTGACGATGGTGGCGTTGGTCAGGTCGGTTTTCACGAACCCGGCCAGTTTTTGGAGCAGTTCGTCCAAGCCCCGGCCCGCGTTGGCCTGGAGGGGAATGAGTGAATGTGGGAATGTGTGAATGAGTGAATGGAGGTAGTCCGGGCTTACTTTGTCGACTTTGTTGGCGGCGAGCAGGTAGGGCGTACCACGCGTTTTTAATTCGTCGTCGATGGTTTTCAGTTCATCAATTGGCAGTTCGGAGGCGTCGAACAGGTACACGATCACCGCCGCTTTGTCGAGTTGCTGGTGGGTACGCGCCACCCCGATGGCCTCGATGGCATCCGTCGCTTCGCGCAGTCCGGCGGTATCGATAAGCCGGAACCGGATGCCGTTGTAGATCAACTCGTCTTCGATGACGTCGCGGGTGGTACCGGGAATGTCCGAAACAATGGCTTTTTCTTCCTTCAACAAAGCGTTGAGCAAGGTGGATTTGCCCGCGTTGGGTTTGCCCGCAATCACCGTCGGGACGCCGTTTTTCACCACATTCCCCACCACAAACGAGTCGATCAGCGGCCGTAGCACCCCTTGAATCTGCGTAACGAGTCCCTTGAGGTCATCGCGTTGGGCAAATTCCACGTCTTCCTCGGCAAAATCGAGTTCGAGTTCAATCAGCGACGCAAACGAAATGAGTTGTTCGCGCAACAAGGCAATGTCTTTGGAAAACCCACCCCGAATCTGGTGAATCGCCGCCCGGTGGGCCGCTTCACTGTCCGACGCGATCAAATCGGCCACGGCCTCGGCCTGCGCCAGGTCGAGTTGCCCGTTGAGAAACGCCCGCTGGGTAAACTCCCCCGGCTGGGCCAGCCGACAGCCGTTTTGCAACAGCAACCGCAGAATGCGTTGCACGATAAATTCGGAGCCGTGGCAGGAAATTTCGATGACATCCTCGCGGGTGTACGAACGCGGCGCTTTGAAAAGGCTCACCAACACCTCGTCCACGATAATTTCGCCGTCGCGCAGCGTCCCGTAGTGGAGGGTGTGGCTGGGTTGGGCGGAGAGTTTTTTATCGCCCCGGTGGCCGTGGAATAGCCGTTCGACGATGGAAAACGTCTCGGGTCCCGATACCCGCAGCACGGCAATCGCCCCAATGCCGGGCGGCGTGGCCAGGGCGCAGATGGTGTCGTTGAACGTGGAATTATGCATAAAAAATTGTCATCCTACCCGGCAGGAAATAGCCCGCCGGGTAGGATGACAAAAGGAAGGTGAAAAAAGTTTGAGTGGTCGGGCAAAAGTACCCTGACCCGGTGTTAGCTGCCAAAACCCCCAACCCCCTGAAGGGGGCTTAAAGACAAAACATTAGCTACGAAAAAGCCTCCTTCAGGGGGTTGGGGGTTTTGGCTTAGGTACTTAAAACAGTGTTTGCAACTTCATGGCTACGCTCATGTCGCCGCTGATTTTCAGCTTGCCAAACATGAAGGCCGTCATGGGATTGAGGTCGCCGTTCATGAGTTTGTTGAGGTCGTCGGCATCCATTTTGATGGTGCAATCCGCCTGCTGGTCGGTGTTTGACACGGCTCCGTTGGCGTCGATGTGAATAAAACCCTGCTCGGTGTCAAACTTGACGGAATTGCCCATGCCGCCTTTCTGGGCGGCGAGGTCGGCGATGCGGCCGGTGAGGTCTTGAAGTGTCATTTGGTTTTCAGATTGGTTTTTTTTCACAAAGAACATGAAGTTTTTGTAAAAGTAACCTCACCCCCGGCCTCTCTCCGGTGGAGAGGGGCCGGGGGTGAGGCGATTGCCTTGAGCAGCAAGGGCAAAAAGTTGCATGGGTACCAGCCGAAGCAGCCGTTTTTCGACGGGCACGTCGGGAATACCCAGCCAGTCGGCGTATTCGTCGCCCAGCAAAAACCGCATCTGCGCGGCGGGGAGGCCCTTCAACGATAAGTCAGGGATAAACTCTTCGATGGCGCGAAGCAGCGCTTTGGTCAGTGCCTGGCCTTCGGGCGAGGGTCGGAAATGCCGCCGCACGATGGTTTTGTCGAGCGTGTACGCCTCGCGGAGGTTTTGGGGCAGCAGTTCGGCCATCACGCCGTTGAGGGCACCGATGACGTTCCAAAGGTGCAGAAAGTCCTCCGCTTCGGCATCGGTAGGTGCGAGGTTGGCCCGGCGCAACCCCCGAATGACGATCCAGGAAAAAGTCAGGTTGGTTTCGGCCATGTCTTCCTGGTTGACGGGCGCGCCCCAGGCATCGTTCCAACGGCCCGAACCGCGCGTGTACCAGCGCACCGCCGCGTGAATCAGGCGGACTTTCAAACACCGAAAAAGAGCGTCGTTGGTTTTCCAGGCCGATTCGTTCATCAGGCCAACCATGAAGTCGCCCGTTTCCTGGAGGCGTTTCCAGGTATCGCCCTGCATCCGACCCGAAATCATCAGCACCTGCGTACCGTCGGCGCCGAGGTAGGTGTAAGGCAGCGACAAAAACCCGAGCATCAGCGCGATGGCCCCCTCCCGTTTCTTGAAATACGCCATACCCCGCTGCATTTTAGGCCAGTCGGCGAAGGGCGGCAAAACGGCGTTTTCGGTGAAAAAGCCTTGTACGACTTCGGGCTGCCCGTCCAGTGACCGGTTGGTGGGTTGGCCCAACCAGCGCATCAGGTTGCCCATTCCCGCGTGACCACCCGAGGCCGCCACGGACTCGATCACGGCATCGGCCAGAGGGTCGGTTTGCTGGCGGTAGCGGTTCATGGCCTCCTCCGAAAACGTCCGGGTGGGTAGGATGGCGGGTAGGGCCGCAACGGCGAAGTTTGGTTTCATGCCTGGTAAACGTCCAAACGGGGAGGTGGGTTTACTTTTGGTGAATGGTTTTTAACGAATCTGTTGACAATTTTGAATTCAATTTAGTGTCACCCCAATTAGTTTGTCACACTGAGCTTGTCGAAGTGCCCTCACTCACCGCACTTCGACAAGCTCAGTGTAACAAATCAATTGGGGTGACAAAAAGTACACTCACCGCCCGCACAACCGCGCAAACCCGCAGTATTCACACGCTTTCCGGTCGTCGGTGCGGGTGAAGGGTTTGGCCGGATCGAGTAGTTCGGTCACAAACCGGGCCAGTTGCCGCTCGGAGGCGGCCAGAAATTCGTCGGAGGTTTCGCCCGGTGCAAATGCAAACGGAGTTTGTTGGCCCAGTAAGCCTTCTTTCAGGTTTCGGAACGAATAAATACCCGCAATAATTGGCGTCTGGCTTCCGAACGATTGTTCGTTAAACACCCAATTATCTTTGGTTAACCGATTGGTTATTAAAAATTTATACAGCCAAAGTTGGCGAAGTTTTTCGTAGCCCACCTCCGACAGCAACTCGATTTCAAGCAAATCGGGTTTTAGTTTCAGTTCCTTTTCAAACACTTTGCCCGTTTTGTAATCGATCACGCGCAGGGTACCGTCGGGGGTTAAATCGAGGCGATCGAGGCGGCCCGCCACCTTCACCGACACCAGTTCGCCGTGAATGGGCAGCAGCACGTCGGCGGTCAGATTCTGCTCCAGCCCGATGATTTTCAACGGAAATGCCTCGTGTTCGAGTTGGTAACTATAAAAATCAGTCAGCACTTTCCGGGCAATCAGGTACTGCACGTGGGCAGTGCCTTCGCCAAAGGGCATGAACGGGAAGGCCAGGCCAAAGGTGGTTTCGAGCCACTGCGGCACCTCGTCGCGAATCTGCGCAATGGCTTCCCGCGTGACGTAGGGGCTATCGGTGGTGAGGTGGCGGTCGATGGCTTCGAGGGTTTTGTGAATCCAATCGCCAAACTGGTCACTGCCGAGTTGGCCCTCCACCTCGTCGGCTTCTTCGCGCAGCCGCGCCACCCGGCTAAAATAATATTGCATCGAGCATTTGACGTACTGATTGAGGTGCGAGGGGTATAGCCCGCGTTCGCTCATATCGCGCAGCAGGAATTCCTGCATGGCGGCGGTTTTCCAGATGCGCGAATCCGTATCGGTTTTCTCCGCCCGCTCCGACGAGCGAAACTCAACAACCGGGTACGTCAGGCGAATATTGGGATTGGCCCGCGCCAGTTCGTGTTCGATTTGCAGTAAAAACCGGCTCTTCTCGGCCCGCTGCCCTTCGCCCGTGGGCTGGGTGTGGATGAGTACGATTTCTTTGGCGCGTTGCAACAACCGGAAAAAGTGGTACGAGGTCACGGCGTCCTGCTGGCTGTGGGTGGGTAGCCCAAACTCGGTGCAGGCGTCGTAGGGAATCAGCGAGTTGACGCGCTTGCCGCTGGGCAGATTGCCCTCGTTGACCGACATGATGATGACCCGCTCAAAGTCGAGGGCGCGGGTTTCGAGCATCCCCATAATTTGCAGCGAACTCACCGGCTCGCCGCTGAAGGGAATGCTGGTTTGCCGGATCAAATCGTACAGCAGTGTACGAAAGGCCCGCAGACCCACCAACTCTGCCCGCCGCTCTTCGAGCAGACTTTCGAGGCGCTTGAGCAGCGTAAAAAACAGGTAGAGGTACTCGGTTTCGAGGGCGTCGTCTTTGTGCAAATACACCCCGCGTAGCAAGTCGATCAGGCGGTAACACTGCCGCAGGGCCAGGCCGGGGCGGTCGTTCCAACGGGTAAACAGGATGTCGAACAATTCATGGCCGCCGCCGAGTTCGATGAGTTCGTCGGAGTCCAGAAATACGCGTCCTTCCAACGCGATGGTGCGCAGCGCGGCACGAATGGGCGACTTTTTGCCCGTCGCCGGGCCATCCTCCTCCCGACCCGATTCAGGCGCTTCCGCTTCGTACTTCAGCGAAGCCTCGTACCGCCGGATGAAGGGGTGGTTGAGCAATCGCAACACGTGGCGATGGCTGAATTTAGGAATCCGTTTGACTTCGCCCGATTTAGTCCGAATTTCAACCAGGTTTCGCTGGGCATCAAACCAGGCGTCGATGAGCGTAAACAGCATCGAATTGCGCAGCGAAACGCCCATCGTCACGTTGAACTCCTTCACGGTTTCATCGAGCGAAAACAGTGTTGGCATCAACAGGTTTTCATCGCCCAAAACGATGGCGGTAGTAGTGGAGAGTGAAGAGTGAAAAGTGAAAAGTTCAGAATTAGATTTTTCGGTCAACTCTTCACTTTCAACTTTTAACTCTTCACTCTCCACTTTTAATTTTTCACTTTTCACTTTTAACTCCTGGCTCCACGCCCGGTAAATCTCCCCCGCCACTTTCGGCTGCATCGAGGCGTTGGGAACGCCGATGATTTTAATGTCTTTTTTGCCCCGCAAGAGTTCGTCGCTTTGCCACTTCCAGGCTTTGGGGTTGCCAAAACGCAGTTGTTCGTCGTATTTATATTCCCGCAGCAGGTGGCCCGCTTCCATGCCTTTGTGGTAGTCCATGTAGTAGGCATCCGTGTCCCACAGGGCCTCAGCGCGGTTTTTACCGATGAGGTAAGTGATGATTTTCTTCTCCGACTCACTCAGGGCGTTGAACCCGGCGAAGTAGTAAAAATCGTGTTTTTGCGGCAGCAGCACCAACTCCTGCACGTGTTCGGCCAGGTAGCGGTAGGCCATACCGCGATACGCCAACCCTTTGGCCGACAGGCGTTTGTGCAGGGTTTCGTACGCGGGAAACATATTGGCAAACAGCCGGAAGTACCGCTCCACCGCCGAGCCGGGTTGCACGGATTCGAGTTTCCAACGTTCAAGGGCTTTGGCTTCGCTGACCCACTCAAAAACGGCCCGAGGCGGAGCCATGTATTGATCCACGCGGTCGAAATCGCTCAGCAGCGTGGGTGCCCAACCCGTGAAGCGTTCAAACTGAATACCCGGATCGATTTCCCGGTACACGTCGTAAAACTCAAACAACAACCCGACGGGATCGACCGGCTGCAGGCCCGCCATTTCGAAGACAAAATCCTCGATAGCCCACACGTCGGGCGCCAGGAAGGGCCGGTCGGCCAGGCGGGTGAGTTCCTGTTTGAAAAAAAACACCGACCGCCGCGAAGGCAGCACCACGCCTACCCGACTAAGCTGGTCGAGCGAATGACGGTCAAAAATATGCCGGGCGGTTTGTTCGAGAAACGTCATGATGGGTTGTACAGCAGGCAGTATTTATCTATAAATCTGTAAACATTTCCGTTTTAAAGCAAGGTTGTCACCCTGAGCTTGTCGAAGGGCAATGCGTAGGCTTCTGCCCACCAGCCGCACGCCCTTCGACAAGCTCAGGGTGACAACCGCACTTATTCCCGAGCAAAAGAAAATTATAAAATTTCAGTGCATTCGGTCGCCGCGCAGGGCCAGTTTCCGGATGATGTCAGCTTCGATGTCGAGCCATTCCTGCCAGCGTTGGCGAACGTATTCGGCGGGGAGGTACTCTTTGGCGAGGTCGATAAAATTGACGTAGTGGTTGGCCTCCGAAATCATCAGGTCGCGGTAAAAGGAACGCAAACTTTCGTCGGAAATCTCCTCCGACAACAACCGGAATCGTTCGCAACTCCGCGCTTCGATGAGGGCATTCACGAAGAGTTTTTCACCCAGCCGTTCGGTCACCGGGCTATTTTTTTCGATGGCGGCGTGCAGTTGCGCCACGTACTCATCCTTGCGGGGCGGCCCCAGCGGGTAGCCCCGCTTGTCGAGTTCGCGCAGCACCATCCGGAAGTGCCCCCACTCTTCGGCCACGACGGGCATCAGCACGTCGCGGAGTTTGGCGCGGTCGGGGTACTGCACAATCAGCGAGATGCACGACGAGGCGGCTTTCTGCTCGCAGTACGCATGATCGACGAGGATTTCCTCGATGTTTTTTTCGGCAATATTCACCCAACGCGGGTCAGTGGGCAGTTTGAGGCCAAGCATGGGAAAGGGCGATGCGCTTTAAGTGTCGTCGGACTGGGCGTCCCCGACGACGAGGTACTTTTCAATCAAACAACACCCAACTCACCCCAAACCCGAACGTCCGTTGTACACCAGGATAGTAGGGCGTTGGGTAATACCCATTGCTGAATAGCCCCTGCGTGAGGTTGGCCATTTTGATAAACAACCGCACCCGGTTGATGCGCAAATCGGCGAAGGCGTCGGCCAGCAGAAAGCCCTGGGTTCGGAAGGTATTTTGTAGGTAAAACTGCCCCGTCAGCGGTAGCCAGGCGTCGGCGTAGTACCCTGATTTATAGTGCAGTTCAAGGCCGGTTTGGATGTAAAGGCGTTTTTTGAACAGCACGTCGAAAGCCAGCCGGGAATTGACCAGCACCTTAGGTATCCGCACCACGTCGGCCCCCGAGCGGGTAGTCAGTTGCACTTCGCTCAGGGTCGAGAAAATGCCCCTCCTGAATTCCACACCCAACCCGGCCCGGAAAATATTGACGGGCACGGCCGTCTGTTGCGGCGTACCGTCGGTATCGAAGTAGATGTAGTTTTTGAGCAAATTGTACGACACGTTCGGTTCCAGCGTCACCCGCCCCACCCGAAAACTGCCCCGCGCCCAGGCACTCTGGGAAGATACATTCAGAAAACGGTTGTCCCAGGCCAGCAGTGGACTCGTAAAACGCAATTGCACCAGCGTGGGCGACGACAAAAGGCTGCTCACGCCCGCCCGCAACCAACGGCCCTCGTATTCGCCGCGCAGCAGGTAATCTTTGCCCAGCAAATACTCGCCCTCGGCCCAGAGTCGGGTGCTGTCGGCAAAATAATAGTTGAGCCAAATGCCCAGAAAGGTCTCACTGCGCCGGAGGTAGTGCTGCTCCGTCGTTCGCAGGTTGGTCACGCCGAACCCCGCTCCCGTGGTGTCGACACGAAGCAACGTATCCGACGAGGGTAAAAACCGCCCGTATTGGTTTAAAAAGCCGTAATCACGCCGACGCACGTGGAGGCGGTAATTGAATCCTTTAAAAAACCCTTTGATACCCGCCCGGTTTTCAATCAGACTGTACCGGGTTTCACTAACCAGGGTGTCAAACTGCGTCAGGTTGTTGGACTTCGGGTACGCCTGCCGACTGACGCTGTCGCCGTAGTCGGGGTCCCGGTACCGGTAAAAGCGCCCTTCAACGTCCAGAATATGGTACAACTGAAAGCCACTGGCCAGCACGTACTGCTGGTAGGTATGCAACACATTGCGGCGTTCGCGGGTGTTGGCGTTGGGCGTCCGGGCAATGGCATCGCCGAGCCGATTGTTGAGAATGCTGTCGGGATTGGTGCGGGTGTTGATCGCCGCCAGGCCACCTTGCTCGCCCACGATGTGTTCAAACACCCGGACGTGCCCCAATACCGAGTATTTGTCATTTTTGGTGTGGTAACCCGACTGCACCGCAAACGCCCAACTATTAACCTGTTGGCGGGCCGACTGTCGCGCGGGCACGGGGCCGTATTGTTTGTCGGCGGTGACGCGCTGGAGTTGAAAACCCAGGTTCCAGCGGGCGTTGACGTTGCGGGTGAAATCAAAATTCAGAGTGCTTTGCCCGCGCCCGCCCTGCACGTAGTAAATGTTGGAAAACGGGGATTTCGTGTCGAAATACCGGATACTCTGCGACGTGAAGGCGTAGGGATTAAACGCATTGAACCCCAACTGCGCCCCGATTTGCGGCGGCGGTTCGTAGTACGTCGGGCGGGTGGCCGTGCCGTGATTACCCAGATCGACGAGCCGGTGGGCGTTGCGCTGCGGGAAACTGTACTGGTGAAACCCGGCGAACGTCGTATCCACGAGGTACAACGTTTTGCGGTTGTTGAATACGTCGGTTTCCAGAAAATAACGCGCCGTCCGGGGGCCGTAAATCTGCTGCGTCGAATCGTCGAGAATTTTGCCATCCGCCCGGGGAATAACGGGCGGCGGCGGGGTGGGTTGCCCCGGAATACCGCCCGGCGGGGCGTTGGGGATTTGCGCCTGGGCCGAAAAATACCCCAGCATCGACAGGGATAAATACAGGAAAACTTGCTTCACGCGCTAAAATTACGCGAAGGCCCCGAAAGCACCGCAAAGCGCCGGATTTCTTCCAGCACCCAGGCATCAAACATCGGCCCCTCGCCAAATAAAAATTCAACCTCAATCGGTACGTACAAAATGGGCCAACGGAGCATTTCGGGGTGCGCCACCAGCAAAACCCGTAGTTTTACGGCATCTTTTTCCGAGGTCAGCACCACTTTCTCCCTTCCGGGCAAGGCATTGAGTGCCCGCCCTATTTTTTCCAGATCCCGGAACGAGTACTCGTGGTGATCGGCAAAGCGCAGGTGTTGGGCCAGCCCGTAGGTTTCCCGCACGTGGGCTTCGAGCGGGTCCGGATTGGCCAAACCCGTCACCAGCAGCACCTCAGCGCGGCTTTCTTTGGTGAGAACCGGCTTACGTTCCGGCCCCACCGTAAGTTGGGTAGCCAGGGCCACCGGGTTTCCACTGAAAAATTTTGTAAAAAAAATCGCACTATTTTCACGCGAATAGCGCCTGATTTGGGCTTGAATCGTGTGCTTTTGAACTTCGCTGAGCGTAGCCGGACACTTGGTCACCAGTACCGCGTCGGCCCGTTGCGCCCCATGCCGACGCTCCCGCAGACGACCGGATGGCAAGGGATAATCGTTGAAAAACAAGGAGTTGTAGTCGGTTAGCAGCAGGTTTAGGGCGGGTTGAACGGCCCGGTGCTGAAAGGCATCGTCGAGTACGATGACCTGGGTTTGGGGTCGGTCGCGGAGCAGGTACGGAATCGCCAACGCCCGTTCTTCGCCCACGGCCACGGCTATATTTTCACCAAATTTTTGGTAAAATTGCAAGGGTTCATCCCCCACGGTCGCCGCCGTGTCGGTCGGACCAACCAGCCGGTAGCCTTGCGTTTGCCGCCCGTAGCCCCGGCTGAGGGTCGCCACCGCAACGTTTGATCGAAGCAACCGGACGAGGTATTCCACGTGGGGCGTTTTTCCGGTGCCTCCTACCACCAGGTTACCCACGCCAATCACGAAACGGTTGAATGTCGTGCCCTTCCGCCAAGCCAAGTCGTACAGCCCGTGCCAGACATCGGTGACCAGCCCGTAGAGGACGGCAAACGGGGCCAATACCGTAGCCAATATGGGATTCAGAGGCATTCGGCCCGACCTCCCCCGGTGCTTTTTTTCCGGTAAATAAATTTTCCCTGCTTGTTCCGGCAATCCGCCATAAAAAATTATACTTTTAGTGCCATAACCCCGAGTACCCGATTTTATGCCTTTGCACGTGGATTACTTTAAGCACACGCTTGATTTTCGCTTTCCGGCGGGAACATCGCGGGGTGTGCTTACTTACCACGATGCCTATTTTTTGAAAGTCACTGCGAATGAGCAGGATACGGGACGATCCGACGAACCGGGTACTCAATCATCCGAAGTTTTTGGTCTTGGCGAGGCCAGCCCTCTGCCCGGCCTCAGCGTCGATTACCCCGATTTTGAAGCAAATCTTCAGAAAGTTTGTAGTCTGTTCAATAAACTCGACCTCGAAGTTTTTTCCTGGAACCTCAATCTGCTCGTCGACCAACTCGTCGATAAACGCCTGCCCTGCCTGCGTTTCGGGTTGGAAACGGCCCTGCTCGACCTGCTCAACGGTGGGCGGCGCGTGGTATTCGACAATGACTTTACGCGGGGCAATCGGCAACTCGCCATCAATGGCCTCGTGTGGATGGGCGACCGCGCCGCGATGCTCCGGCAAGTTGAAGAAAAACTGGCGGCGGGCTACACGACGCTCAAAATGAAAGTCGGTGCCATTGACTTTGACGAAGAATGCCGACTCATCGAGAGCATCCGCAACCGGTTTTCGCCCGAACGCGTTGCCCTCCGCATCGATGCCAACGGTGCCTGGAGTC
This sequence comes from Cytophagaceae bacterium, assembly GCA_026785975.1. Taxonomy (GTDB): domain Bacteria; phylum Bacteroidota; class Bacteroidia; order Cytophagales; family Spirosomataceae; genus JAJAZB01. The sequence goes on from JAJAZB010000145.1 coordinate 11,134, forward strand.
CCGATGATGCCCCCCGCAAACTCCGTGAACTAAGCCGCTTTGGCCTGCATTCCATCGAGCAGCCCATCCAGGCCCGGCAGCCCGAGGCGATGAGCGAATTGTGCCGCACCTCGCCCATTCCCGTAGCCCTCGACGAAGAACTCGTTGGCCTGAATGATTACGTCGAAAAATTCCGGTTGGTCAAGCAACTCGCTCCGGCCTACCTTATCCTGAAGCCTACGCTGCTGGGGGGTTTTTACAGTTGCCGGGAATGGATCGAAATCGCCAACCGCCTGCAATGCAAATGGTGGCTGACCTCGGCACTCGAATCGAACGTCGGGCTGAGTGCCATCGGGCAGTTTGCCGCCGAATTCAACAATCCCTTGCCGCAGGGCCTGGGCACCGGGCAGCTTTACCACAACAACATTCCTGCGCCGCTCCGCGTGGAGGGCGGACAGTTGCGTTATCAGCTCACTCAGCCCTGGGATTTATCGCGGGTGGAAGCGGGGTTTGCCTGAGGCTCCGGACAAATGCTGAATGGGTGGAAGCGGGCTTTGCCTGACGTTCCCTTAAATCGGCCCCGTTGTCGTCCTGCCGACATTTGCCGCTCTTTGCGTAAGCTTTCATGAAACTTTCCGGCCCGTTTTTTCGTAATTAGATTACACTGAATGTTACGCATTTTAACTAAAATCTTTTTACGATGAAAACCTTCTGGATCTGGGCCTTGGGCCTCTTTTTGCTGGTTGTGGCGGGGCTGGCCGTGGCCAATCACCGACCCGATGACCCCAAAACCGACAAGTACCCGGTGGTGAAAACTGACGCCGAATGGCGCAAACAACTGACCCCCGAACAATTTACGGTAACCCGGCGCGAAGGCACCGAGCGGGCCTTCAGCGGCAAGTACTGGGACCACCACGAAAAAGGTACTTACACCTGCGTGTGTTGCGCTCAGCCCTTGTTTAGCAGTGAAACCAAGTTTGAGTCGGGTACGGGCTGGCCTTCGTTTTGGAAACCCCTGAACAAGAAAAACGTGCTCGAAAAAACCGACACGCAGTTTGGCATGGCCCGCACGGAGGTCGAATGCAGCCGTTGCGGTGCGCACCTGGGTCACGTGTTCGACGACGGCCCCAAACCCACCGGCCTGCGTTACTGCATGAATTCTGCTTCATTTGCCTTCGACAAGGCCAAGTAATTGGCCCTTGACGGTCAACGAATTAGCCGTCAGCGTTCCCAAAAAGACCCGTTTCGGCATACCACCGGGCGGGTCTTTTTGCGTTAGAATTGCTAACTTGACCCCGCTTTTTCGCTGTTTTTTGTTCTATGAATCAATTTATCCAATCCGTCCGAGTACTCTGGAACCGCTTTATTTCCCTGATTTCCAGCGGCCTCGGATGGGTAGGAAACGTATTCCGCCGCACCCAAAACACGATTATTCCTTCTGACCGCCCCGATACCGCCCGGCAACGCTACCAAGCCACCCGGCAACGCACCGTATCCTGGATCGACCGGTACGTCGATCGCGACTCCCGGTATTTTCGCATCGTGGTTGGACTTTGGCGAGGCTTCGTTTGGGCACTGGTTGCGCTGGCGGTGTACGTTTTCTGTGTACAAACCAATTTCCTCTACCTGACTGGTGAAATGCCCGAAACCGAGGAGTTGCAGAATCCCAAACTGGCCCAATCTTCCGAAATCTTCACCGCCGACGGTGTACCCATTGGTAAGTTTTTCACCGAAAACCGCACCCCCATCAAGGATTTCAAGCAGCTTTCACCCAACCTGGTCAATGCGCTCGTGGCCACGGAAGATTTCCGGTTTTACCAACACTCCGGCGTTGATTACAAAGCACTCGCGGGCGTGGCCGTGGGTATTCTGCGGGGCGGCGAACGCGGTGGTGGCAGTACCATCACTCAACAGTTGGCCAAAAATCTTTTTAAAACCCGGAAAAAACTGGGCATCGCCCGAAAAGGGCTGTTGGGGTACGTGCCAGGTCTCAAAAAACTGGTGATTAAGTCGAAAGAGTGGCTGACGGCGATCAACCTGGAGCGGACGTACACCAAAGAGGAAATTATTTTGATGTACCTCAACACGGTCGATTATGGCTCCAACGCGTACGGCATCAAGGTCGCGGCCAAGACTTACTTCGACACCTCGACCGATAGCCTGAATCTGCAACAGGCCGCCGTGCTGGTGGGTTTGCAAAAAGCTACCACGACGTACAATCCCATTTCCAACCCGGATAAATCGCTCAAACGCCGCAACACGGTGCTGGCCCAGATGGCCAAATACGGCTACATCACGCCGCACGTGGCCGACTCGGTGGCGGCCCTTCCGCTCCTGACCAACGTCAACATCGAGCAACCGACGGCTGGCTCCGAGGGCTATTTCAAAAAGTACATTCAGGAATTTCTCAACAATTGGGCGGAAGAGGCCGACGAACCCCTCGACCTGTACCGCGACGGGCTGCGCATCGTGACCACGATCGACTCGCGGATGCAGGCCCACGCCGAAAACTCGGTGCAACGGAGCATGAAGCAGTTGCAGCGGCAGTTTGAAAATCATTGGGGAAATCGCAACCCCTGGACCGACGAAAATGGCAAAGAACTGCCCGATTTTATCGACACGGTTGCCAAACGGACGGATCACTTCCGGGTGTTGTCCCGGCGTTTTCCCAACCAGCCCGACTCGGTTTGGCACTACATCAAAAACGTGAAGGACACCATGAAACTGTTTTCGTGGCGGGGCGACAAAAAACGGGAGGAGAACTTTATCACACGCGTGATGACGCCTTACGACTCAATTTCTTACTACAAAAAACTACTCCAGGCGGGCATGATGTCGATGGAACCCACCACCGGCCACATCAAAGCCTGGGTGGGCGGGCTGGATTACGATTTCTTCAAATACGACCACGTGCGGCAGGCCAAACGTCAGCCCGGTTCGACCTTCAAACCCATCGTGTACTGCGCGGCCATCGACGGGCCGCGCAACCTCAGCCCCTGCGACCGCCGCCGCGACGAGCCGTTTTCGATTGGTTACGAGGAAGGTGGTAAAAAGCGGATGTGGAATCCAAAGAACGCCGACGGCCGTTTCACCTACGCCAACATGACCTTGCGGCAGGCCATGGCCCGCTCGGTCAATTCGGTCACGGCGCGGCTCACGGATGAAGTGCGCCCCGATACGGTCATTCAGTACGCCCGGAAACTGGGCATCAGTACGCCCTTGCAAGCAGTTCCCTCCATCGGACTGGGGTCGTTTGATGTGTCGCTCTACGAAATGGTGGCGGCCTACGCGACTTTTCTCAACAAGGGTAACTACACCGAACCCCTGCTGGTGCTTCGCATTGAAGACCGCAACGGAAACGTAATCAAGGCATTTCAGGCGGAACAAAAACCGGCCATTCGCGAGGAATCCGCGTTTTTGATGCGCTACATGTTGCAGGGCGGGTTGCAGGAGAACGGAGGAACATCGAGCCGGTTGCTGTGGGATTTTAAAGGCTTGCCCGGCGGCAGCGATCGCTACAACTTGTTTGGGGGCAAAACCGGCACGACCTCCAACTACTCGGATGGCTGGTACATGGGCGTAACCCGCGACCTGGTCACGGGTGTGTGGGTGGGTGGCGACGACCGCAGCATTCACTTCCGGGGCAAAGTGGGCGAAGGTGCCCAGACCGCCCTACCCATTTACAAGCAGTTTATGGAAGAGGTTTTTGCCGATAAATCCCTGTCTTACAAACCCAATCCTTTTCCATCGCCCAAAGAAATGGGACTGACGTTGGTGAAACAATACCAGTGCTCACCCGCCTACATTCCCCGGGCGGAAACCTTCGACGAGGCGGGTGAAGTGGGGGATTCGCTAATCTACGAACCGCCCATCGACCCCACCACACCGGCCGATACGAGTGGGCTGAATCAGTAGAGTTGAGAATTGAGAGTTGAAAATTGAGAGTGGTTTGTTTGCGCCCGAACGATGCTCTTGCCCGTCATTGCGAGGAGGAACGACGAAGCAATCTGCCGAAGCGGGCCA
>JAJAZB010000146.1 GCA_026785975.1 Cytophagaceae bacterium
CTGTTTTTCTACTTTTCAATGGTTACGCCATACGGGGCGAGGACAGGGGGACAGGGCCGGGGTGAGTATTTTCACCTGAACACGGGGTTAGAATCGCTCCAACACGGGCAGGTTGTAAAACTTGCCCGTTTCCTCCAACTTTCTAAAGTGCCAAGACAATTTCGTCCCGGAACTTTTCTATTTTTAGGGACGCGAAATCCGGCAGCTTGTTTTTTCCATGAGCGAAATCTCGTTTCCTACATTCAATACTGAGCATGATTGGGCCAGCCTCAGCACGGATGCCGAGGCCATTCGCCTGCTCGAAACGGTTCTTTTGCCGCCTTACGTCAACACGTGCCGCTGGTTTGCGGGGAAAGCCCGCGCTCAGGAAGGGTTTAGCGTGAAAATGGTTCACAAAGTGCCCATCGCCGATACGGTGGCGTATTTGCTCATCGTCGAGGCCCGGTACACTGATGGCGGAGATGCCGAAAATTACCTCTTGCCACTGTCTTTTTTGTACGCGGAAGGGACAGCGCCGGACATCAACCCCAAAGGCATTCTGACCATTGCGTACGTGAATCAGAAACGGGGCTTGCTCATCGACGCGCTCTACGACGAGCGTTTTCAGCAGGCCTTGTTTCGGGGGATAGCCACCAATTTGTCGGTCGGGCAGGCCGTGGGTCGGCTGCATTTTCAGCGGGGCAAGGGCCTCGATCCCGAAGACATCCGGGGGCCAATCAGCAGCCGGGTTCTGGGGGTGGATTCGAGTAATTCGGCCCTCATCTTTGGCGATAAGTATTTTTTGAAACTCTATCGAAAACTCTTCCGCCAAACCAATCCGGAAGTCGAACTGGTCAGTTTTCTGACTGAACACAGCGATTTTGCCTACATCCCGGCCTTTGCGGGTAGCCTGACCTGGCAGCGGGAAGGTACGCCGGATGTCACGCTGGGCATGATGCAACGCCTGGTCGAAAATCAGCAGGATACCTGGGGCGTGACCGGGCAGCACGTCGGTGATTTTTTGCAGGGATTCCTGGGGCGGCAGTTTTGCGTCAACGAAACCGTTTTTGAAGAGGTTGAACTGCTCGGGCGGCGCACCGCCGAAATGCACCTGGGGCTGTACGCTCCCCAGACTGGACAGTCCGAAGTAAGCGACCCGATGTTTCGGGCCGAAGCGTTTACCGACGAATACCGGGCGTTTCTGCTGGGTCGCATCAACCGCCTGCTCGACAGCCGGTACGCCCTGCTGATCGACAAATACCTGGACCTCGACCCGCAGGCGCAGCGCCTGGCCTGGGTTTTCATGGAAGCGAAGGAACTGCTGGACGAATTTCTGGAGGAATTCCAGCAACGTCCGTTCCACTCCCTCCGCACCCGCGTTCACGGCGACTACCACCTCGGGCAGGTGCTGGCTACGCAAAACGACTTCATCATCATCGACTTCGAGGGCGAGCCCGAAAGCAGCATTGCCGAGCGGAAAATCAAACATTCACCCCTGAAAGACGTGGCGGGCATGATCCGCTCCTACCACTACGCCGTGTCGGCGGGACTGTTCAACGCGCCCGAAGCCCAACAAACGGACCCGGTCAGGATCGACCCGGAGCGCCTGCTGCTGGCCGCCGACCGCTGGTACCGGCTCATGCGCGACACGTTTCTCGAAACGTACCTGGCGACGTTTGGCCCCGAACACCCGCTTTTTAAAAACAACACCGAAATCAACTTCCTGCTGCTGGTTTACCTCCTCGAAAAAGCGGTGTACGAACTCGGGTATGAACTCAGCTATCGACCAACCTGGGTAAAAATCCCCCTCAAAGGCATCGTCGACGTGATTCGCGAAGTAGAGAAACTGCGGGGCGCGTAGTCCGCGACGCGTAACGTCGTTGTGCCTACGCTGCGCGTGGCACGACTCACCCCGGTTTGCTATCGGAATCGTGCCACGCGCAGCGTAGGTACAACCATAAGTATCATATTTATAATTTATATTTACGAAAATATTTCTAACACATGAAACAGTCCACCGCCTACACTTCGACCCTCCCGGTTGAGGTGATGAACCAATTGAATGATTACGCCCGTAAACTGAAAATTCCCAAGAACAAACTCATCGAGCAGGCAGTGAATGCGTACCTGAGTGAGTTGAAGCGACAGGAATACATCCATTCCTTCAAGCGGGCCGACAGCGACGAAGAGCAAATCGACCTGGCCGAACAGGGGTTGGGTGATTACCTGCGCCACCTCGAAGGATGAGGCAACAGGAAATCTGGCTGGCCGATCTGAATCCGACGGCGGGCAGCGAACAGAGCGGCATCCGACCCGTAGTGATTGTCAGCGGCAACGCCATGAATGACCATTTCCGGTTGTGCATCGTTTGCCCCCTGTCGAGCAAAATCAAAAACTACGCGGGCGGAATTGTTCTTGAAAAAACCACCTCGAATGGGCTGACCCAGGATTCAGAAGTACTCACGTTTCAGATCCGAACCCTTTCAAAAAGCCGTTTGCTGAAACGAATCGGTCAGATCACGAACGACGACTTTCAGAAAATTAAAACGGGCCTGAACGACATCCTCACCTTCTGATTCGGGCCTGGCATGGATCCCCCACAGTTTGCCATCGGAATCACGCCACGCACAGCGTAGGCATAACCAATGGGCACGGATTTTTATCCACGCCTTTTCATGTTAAAACGCTGGAACTGGGCGTCTGCCCACAAAATCACGCTTTTCGTTCTGGTGCTGCTGGTTGCGCTGCGCCTGGCCCTTCCGTACATCGTTCTCCACTACCTCAACAAAACCCTCGCCGACCTGGGCGAGTACACCGGTCACGCTGAGGACGTGAACATTGCCTTGCTGCGCGGCGCGTACCAGATTGAGGAGTTGCAGATCGAAAAAATCGCGGGTAAAAAGAAGCAGCCCTTTCTGAACGTGCCCCTGATGGATTTGTCCGTTGAGTGGAAGTCGCTTTTCGAGGGGGCTATCGTCGGCGAGGTGGAAGTGTACCAACCCGAACTCAATTTTTCCTTCTCGGAAGACGAATCCCAGCGCCAGACCGGTGAGGAAGTCGACTGGACCAAAATCGTGAAGGATTTGCTCCCCATCAACATCAACCGCTTCGTGGTGCGCGACGGGGATATTTCGCTCGTCAGCCTGTTTGACGCGTCAAAAGACGCCATCGAACTCAAAGCCCTCGACGTGGACATCCTCAACATCCGCAACGTCGAAGATCGCGCTGATCCGCTGCCTTCGCCCGTGACCGCCCGGGGCGACGTACCCGGCTACGGCGGTACGTTGAAGTTCGATTCCCGGTTTAATCTGATTCGTCAGATGCCCGATTTCGATTACAACATGAAGTTTGAAAACCTGCAACTGCCCAAACTCAACAGTTTCGTAAAACCCGTGACCGGCGTGGATTTTGAGCGGGGTACGGTGAGTCTGTACTCCGAAATGGCCATGCGCGACGGTAAATTCAACGGCTATTTCAAGCCCTTGACCAACGGGATGCGGATTTTCGACTGGAAAGAAAAGGACGGACGAACCATCGGGCAATTTTTTAAGGAACTGTTCTCGGAAGGAGCGGCTGAATTGCTCGAAAATCAGAAGTTGGACCAGATTGCTACGCGGGTGCCAATTGGCGGGACGGCGAAAGACGTCAAAACCGATGCCTGGACCGTGATCATCAACGTACTCTGGAACGCCTACGTGGGCGCTTTTCAGAAAAACGTGGACAACAATGTGGCCTTTAAAGACGCCAAAGCTGATTTTGGGGAAGTCATCGACAAAGCCCGCGAAGTCCGGAAAGAAGAGCGAGACGAGCGGCGGGAAAAGCGGCGGAAAGAGCGGAAGAAGGACTGACCGGTTGAGTAAACAGGATGGATCCATTGTTTACTCAACCTTTGTCAGAATCAGGACAAGCTCAATTTTCCTTCGCTTTCCTTCAACTTGCTGTCGGCCAGCAACTGATTAATCCTGCCAAAAATAATTGCGCGCAATTCACCGCTCATCGACTTGAATCCCAGCGCAACGCTCACCTCCTTGGCGGCTTCGTCCCTGGTCAGAAACCGGGCCGCCTTCGTGCTGTGCAATAGGGCCAGGTCGAGTTCTTCTGGTGGAATAGCATACGGCTTGCGGGTTCCCGGCGGGGCGTACTCATCACGTTTTCGAACCTGAACCGGTTTTTCGAGCAATGAAATAAACCCTTCTTCGACGCGTATCAGTTGGTCGGCGACCAGCACGTTCAGCCCGTCAGCAACCAGGTTTTTAAATTTGCCCCCGGCCTTTTTCCACCCCCAAAGTTCCCGCAGACGGGTGCTCAGTTCATCGAAATGCATCGGCGATTCCACCTTCAAAATTTGGTGGGCCAATTCGCTGAATTGAGCCGCGTATAGCTGGTACGGATCGGGCGCAGGCACGAGAATTCCCGTCGCCACTTCGTAAGGAATAGTAAAATCCTGCACTTGTTCCTGCTGCCTGGGCACGTAGAAGGCGGTCCGTTCTTCCTCCGGCTTCACCGCCGTCATCCGGCCAGCTTCGGTTAACTCCTCCAGCGCCCGGTCGTAGGCCGCTTTGATTTTGGCCAGTTCCTGCTCGGGTCGTCGAAAAAAATCAACGCCCCACAAGCGGTGAATCTTCCAGCCCTGACCTTCAAGAATAGTTTGGCGGAGGCGGTCCCGTTCTCGGGCCGACGGGGAAGAATGATACGCCACCCCGTCGCACTCGATGCCCAGCACGTAGCGGCCTCGTCGCTCAGGGTCCACCACGGCTAAATCGATAAAAAACCCGGCCTGGCCCACCTGCGGAATAACTTTCCAGCCATACCGCGATTCCAGCGCCCGCTTCACCGCTTCCTCGAATGGACTATCCATCGGGCGGTTGGTGCGCTGGGGGAGGTCCATCTTGCCCGTGCGGGCGTAGTGCAAAAACTGCTTCAGCCCCTTCATACCCTCGCTCGAAGTCGGCATGAGTTCCATATCCTGGTCGGTGATGGACGAGAACACCTCGCAACGTTTCCGGGCGCGCGAAATCAACACGTTCAACCGCCGCTCGCCACCCTCGCGGTTTAGAGGGCCGAAGTTCATACTCAACCTCCCCTGAGCATCTTTGCCGTATCCGACCGACAAAAAAATCACGTCACGTTCGTCGCCCTGTACGTTTTCCAGGTTTTTTACGAAAAACGGTTCATATAAATTTTGGGCAAAAAAGGCTTCGAATTCGGGGTTTTTCCGGCGGAGGATCTCGACCTCGTCCTGAATGGCCCGCTGCTGGGCCATCGAAAATGCGGCTACTCCGAGGGTCTGTTTATCGTTGCGAAGCGCGTGGGCGATCACCGCCCGGGCCACTTCCCGGGCTTCGAGCGAGTTAGCGCGGGTAGCCGCCCGGTCGTACACGCCACTGACGAGATGTAACTTCAACCCGAGGCCCGTTTCTGCATGGGATTGCCAGGGACTGGGCACCACGTACAGGCGGTTTTCGTAGTACCGCTGGTTGGAAACGGCGATGAGCGAATGGTGTTTGCTGCGGTAGTGCCAGCGCAGTAGAGTGTCGTTCATCCCCCGAGCCTTGCACAACGACAGGATGCTTTCCAGTTCGTGGGCCTTCACTATGCCGTCGTCGGTTTCGTCGACCTCGTCGTCCCGAAAATCATGGGAGGTGATTTTGGAAAAGAAATTGGTCGGGGGCAATTGCTTATCATCGCCCACCACCACGATTTGTTTACATCGGGCCACGGCTCCGAGGGCATCGACGGGTTTTACCTGACTGGCTTCATCAATGACAAGGAGGTCAAATTCACCTTGCCGGGTTCAAGAAACTGCGCCACCGAGAGCGGACTCATCATGAAAACAGGTTTGAGTTCCTGCACCACCGAACCAGCCAGGCTCAGCAACTGCCGGATGGGTTTGTGCCCGCGCTGGCGATTTATTTCGCCCCACACTATCCCCGGTGTGCCCACCGCCGTGCGTTGAGCGGGCATTCCTTCGTAGTGCTTCGTCAGTACGTTGAGTTTGGCCAGATTAAGGCGTTGGCAGTCGGTTTGTTGAAACTCCAGGATGCGTTCGCTGTGGGCCGTACCGTTGAAGGTGGCCAGGTACTCATCGTTTTCAAACACGTGCTGTACCTGTTGCCGGGCCAGAAGCGGATTTGGTGTTCGATATTCAGTTTTTCGGCCAGAGATAAGTTGTCGAGCAATTCCTCCTCGCGCCAGCGGATGGCGAAGCGATCCCCAACTGTTTTGCGAACCAACTCCACCGGCACCAGCAACAGCGGGGCGGAACGTAGCGTGTCGTTGTTGGACGAATCCACCCAGTTGAGCAAGCCAATCGACAGGTACAGCACGTTTACGCCCTGCTCCTCAACGAGCGTCCGCGATTCGTTGAACAAGTCGAACAGCCGCCGTTGCAGCACCTCGGGGCTAAGCCGCGTTTGCAGCCGCGAATCGGTGTACTTTTTGAGTTTACCGGTGGCCTGGTCAACTTCGTCCCCGTCGGGCAGGGGTAAATCCAGCAGCACTTCTGCGTCGCCCTCCGACCCCTCGTCGGTTATCGGTTGCGAGGCATTTTTCACCGGGCAGAAAAGTAAAATCCTTGCGTTCGGCCACGAGTCGTTTGTACACTTGCCCGGCTTTTTCGTCGAAAACCTGAACAAGGCGGGCGCTTTTTGAGCCAATCGGTACGTGGATCAGGCGGTTGCGGGAAGAAAGGTCGAGAAGTTCGCGGCGGCTTTCTTCCAGTTGTTTCCTGAGGGAAGCCGTAAGTTGCGTGGAATCCATTGGGGGAGACAAGCTCGTTTAGGTAGGTTTAGAGGAAACCGAACAGCGCGTAGGGTTCATCTGAATGGCCTTTCGACAAATATATCCGAATCGAGGCTCGCTAACTAAAATCGCTCGTTAATTTGTTGGTGGTCTATAAACCTATCCTCCGACCCTTTTTGATAGATTTTCGGGAAAATCTCCTTTCCCCAAAAATCTACTAATTTGCGCCACTAATTTTCAACGAACCGATGGCCAAATCGAAACCCACGCCCCCCCAACCCGACCCTCAGCCGGTCGCCACCCCCAAGAAAACCGCCGCCCGTAAAAAAATGACTCCACCGGCGGAAGGCATTCAGTCGCCGGTTGAAACGGCCCAAACTCTCGTCACGGATGGGATCCTGCCCGAGTCCACGCCGGCAGCGCCGACGAGCCAAGTTGCCGCCGCGATTGCGGCCATGACGCCCGCCCCGACGACGCCCACGTTGCAGGCCGTTGAACCCTACAGCCGCCTCACCGAATTTGACATTCACCTGTTCCGTAGCGGCAAGCACTACAACCTGTACGACAAAATGGGTTCGCACGTGCTTGAATACCGGGGCGTGACGGGCACCTATTTCGCGGTGTGGGCACCCAACGCCAGGTACGTGGCGGTGATCGGGAACTTCAACGGCTGGAACCGGGGCAGTCACCCGCTCTACGTGCGCTTCGACTCCTCGGGCATCTGGGAAGGCTTTATTCCGAACATCGGCAACGGCGAAACCTACAAATATTTTATCCATTCCAACCAGGGCCTCGACCTCGAAAAAGGCGATCCCTACGCCCTGCGCTGGGAAACGCCCCCCGCCACGGCCTCGGTCGTGTGGGACACCTGGTACGAGTGGCAGGATAAGGACTGGATGGCCACGCGGGGCGAAAAAAATAAGTTGAACGCCCCGATGTCGGTCTACGAAATCCACCTCGGAAGCTGGCTCCGCGACCCCGCCGACCCGACGCGCATTCTCACCGTGGGGGCCTACGCCGACCGGCTGGTGCAGCACGTGCAGGAATGCGGCTTCACCCACGTAGAGTTTATGCCGGTGATGCAGCACCCCTACGAACCGTCCTGGGGCTACCAGATTACGGGCTATTTCGCCGCCAACACCAAATACGGCACCCCGCAGGAATTGATGGAATTGTTCGACAAACTCCACCGGGCGGGCATCGGCGTGCTGCTCGACTGGGTGCCCTCCCACTTCCCCGGCGACCTCACCGGCCTGTACGAATTCGACGGCACGCACCTCTACGAACACGCTGACCCGCGCCAGGGCTACCACCCCGACTGGAAGAGCTACATTTTCAACTACGGGCGCAACGAAATCCGTAGCTTCCTGATTTCCAACGCCTTGTTCTGGTACGACCGCTACCACGCCGACGGTCTGCGGGTGGATGCCGTGGCCTCGATGCTCTACCTCGACTAC
>JAJAZB010000147.1 GCA_026785975.1 Cytophagaceae bacterium
GGACTTATCCATCGACAGAACAGAGTGGGATTTTGGCTGTCACCAATGTACTATTTTGATGATTGTTGCAAAAAACGGTTCAATTGGAATTCCCTCATATTGGCAACTTCTGGACAATAAATCCGGAAACAGCAATTGTCAAGACCGTAGCGATCTGTTAGATAAACTGGTTCTCTGACAATTTTTGTGGGGAGCCTGCCAGTAGTCGTTTTGCTAATGCTTAACAGCCTGATTATGAGCAGAGAGTTTCACCTAAAGAGAAAGTAGACTTCACCTTCCACAAAAATTGTCAGAGTACCAAGATCTTTCTCTTTTTTAACCCGCTCGGTTTCTGCATCCCAATTGGTAACACCGACTACCAGGCCCGTAGACAACTCTGCTTTCTGTCGCTCATACGTTACCCGCAGGTTGATGATACCCCAAGCCGAATCGCTCATGGGTTTGAGGTAAAACTTCAAGGTTGGCTTTTTCCGCATAGAAGTGAAACATTTTTCGCTCGTGTGAAACGAATGTGAAACAAAGTGCGACAAATTCCAAGCCCAAGCAAATCATATAAAACAAAAAACCGCTTCAGAAACAAATCTGAAGCGGTTTGAACCCGGATGAACCGGTCTTGGAGCCTCCTACAGGACTTGAACCTGCGACCTACGCATTACGAATGCGTCGCTCTACCAACTGAGCTAAGGAGGCGAATGGGCCTGCAAAACTACGCGCCTCCCGGCTTCTTTTCAAGTATCGGGCCAATATTTCCCGGAAAAAGGACGAGGCCGTTTATTTAACGATCCGGTACACGATGCCCTTGTCCTGGGGGAGTACGGCCAGGACGTATAACTCGCCCCGGCTGTCTTCGCCGAAACTGTAAATCTGCCATTGTTCGGGTTGGTTGGCAAACTTCACCGGGCCGCGCGTCCACTTCCCATTGGCTTCTTCGCTGAGGTAGTAGGTTGGGCCGATGAAATCGCCAAACACGTACTTGCCGGCCAGTTGGGGGATGCCGCTGCCCCGGTACACAAAGCCCCCGGCAATGCTGATGCCCTCGGGGCCGTGCGGGTACTCGGTGATGGGTTCTTTCAGATCCGCCGCTTTTTGTTTGGCATCAAATTCGTGAAAGCCTTCCCGGATGCGCCAGCCGTAGTTGCCGCCGTTTTGTACGATGTCTACCTCCTCAAAAAGGTTCTGGCCCACGTCGCCCGTGAAAAGACGGCCCGATTTGCGGTCGAACGACATCCGCCAGGGGTTGCGCAGGCCGTAGGCGTAGATTTCCTTGCGGGCGTCAGCGCGGTTGGCAAAGGGATTACCGGCGGGAATGCCGTAGGGTGTTTTATTGATGTCGATCCGCAGGATTTTCCCGAGCAAGGTATTCAGATTTTGGCCATTGCCCGATTCGCCGTGCTTATCGCCCGCGCCGCCGCCGTCGCCCGTGGCGATGTAGAGGTAGCCATCCGGGCCAAACTTAATGTCGCCGCCGTTGTGGTTGGATTCGGGCTGGTCAAATTCGAGCACGACCTGGCCCGAAGCCGGATCGGCCGTGGTCGGGTCGTTGGGGCGCATCCGGTACTCTTCAATCACACTTTTGTGGTTGGCCCCGCCCTGCCCCGTGCGCGCGCTGTAGTACACGTAAAACTTGCGGTTTTTCTGAAAATCCGGGTGAAATGCCAGCCCCAGCAGGCCGCGCTCATCGTAGCCCCGGTTTTTAACAATCACTTTTTGCAGATCGAGAACCGGCTTTGCCTGGAGTTTTTTGTTGTCCACCAACCGGATGCGCCCGACCTGCTCACAAATGTAGAGACGATTGGAGCCATCGCCGGGGGTAGCCATCACCGAGGGCAACTCGATCTGGTCGCTGACGACTTCGAGCCGGGCCGCAATCGGAGCGGCGAGGGGAGAGCTTGGTGCTTTGTTGGGCCGGACCGTTTTAATGGCCACCAAGCCAAGCACACCCGTCAGAGCAATGCCAATGGTAAGGCCGAATAGGGTTTTTTTCATGAGAATCAATGCGATTATGGCGTTCAGTTTTGGGAATGAAAGATCGGATGACCGGATAAATTTAAACGTTGAGGCTGTTTAGGCGTTCACTGGAAAGATTATCTCGCCTAAAAAACGACTCCTCTTGGCCGGGATTCCAGGTCCGACGTTCCGTCCCACGGCGGCGTCTGACCATCGTTGCCTGTTTTGACAAATATACCGTTCCGGCGTTAAAAGATCATGCCTAAACCAGCGCACAGCGCCTTTCATTTTCCTGAATAGCCAAAATTCCAGTTCAAATAAAAAGCCGTCTGTACCACCAGGGGACAGACGGCTTTTGGTTAAATCAGAATAAACTCAGTGGACGACCTTGACGGTTTTGGCCTCGTGATCGGTGCTAACCCGGAGAAGATACAAACCTTGGGGCTGGCGGGTAATGTCCCAACTCAGACTTTCTTCGCCCTGGGCTTTTTCCATCCGCTGCTGCCGAATGGTCTGGCCCGCGCCGTTGAAGAGTTCGAGTTTCAAGGGCTGACCCCCGGCACCCCGCACTTCGATGCGCAGCAGGCCCTCGGTGGGGTTGGGGCTAACACTGACCTGCAAGCCCGGTGCTGGTTCGACGGCTTCGGCGATCAGTCGGGTCGTGCAGGTGCGAATCCGGAAGGCCGCACTCACGTTGGAGGTGGCCGCTCCGCCCGGCGCTACAATTCGTACGCGGTAGCCGCTACCTGCCGGTATGTTGGCTGGAATCGGGACACTGCTGTTGCTTGCAAAAAGGCCTAAGTTGGTGTGGGTGATGAAACTCCCACTGGCGTTGGAAAGCTGCACTTGAAAGACGCCACCGGAGCAGGTTGACGCACTAAAATTGACCGTGATGGAACTGCCCGCGCAGACCGGTACCCCACTGACGGTGGGGGTGCCGGTGAAAACGGGCACATTGATGGCGAAGGTATTGCTGATGCTGCTGATGCCAAAATTGGTGCTCGTGACCTTGATGCGGTAGCCACTGCCGCCGGGTGTATTCGGCGGAATCATGATGGATTGGCCGGGCACGACAGAACCCAGGGATGTGCCGGGAAAGTTGCCGGAGGCATCGGAAAGATAGGCCGTGTAGGTGTCTCCGCTCAGACAGTTCACGCCAAAATTCAGGGTTATGTTCTGACCGGCGCATAACGTGGCTGGGCTTACCGTAGTTGCGTTGAAGACCGGATTGACCAGCACCGTGGCCGTGATTGCCGGGCCGGGGCAACCGTTGGCCGTGGGTGTAACAGTAAAGGTCACCGTCACGGGGGCGTTGGTGGTGTTGGTCAAACTGCCGCTGATGTCACCTGAGCCGTTGGCGGCGATTCCCGTCACGCTACCTGTGTTGTTGCGGCTCCAGTCGTAGGCAGTGCCGCTGACATTGGCGGTCAGTGCAATGGTCGTAATGGCACTGCCTGAGCAGATGGTTTGTGACGAAGGGGTGGCCGTTGCAGTAGGTTGAATAAGCGTCGTGTAGGTGGTGGAATTGCTGTTGCCGCATTCGTCGGCTTCCGTCACCGTGATGGTGACGGAGCAGCTACCCGACGTTGAGACTGTTTCGATGATCGCACCCGGGCAATTATCGCTTGCACTGGTGGCCGCCAGGGCCGCCGCTTCAGCCGCTGCCACCGTTGGGTAGCTAGCCGCAATGCTGCCCGTCGTTACCGTCGGGCCAGTGTTGTCGATGCGGGTGTTATAGGTGGTGGAATTGCTGTTGTTCGACGCGTCCATCACCGTCACGGTCACGATGGCCGAGCAGGAGCCGGAGGTCGAGGCAGTTTTGGTGGGCGTAGCAGCGCAATTGTCGGTGGCGGTCGTGGCCGCCAGAGCCGCTGCCTCGGCCAATGCCACGCTTGGATAGCAGGCCGCAATCGTGCCCGTCGTCACTGTCGGGGTAATCAAATCCTCCACGGTGACGGTCGCTATGCAGGTGGCCTGCTGACTGTTCCCGTTATCGGTCACGGTCAGGATGATTTGCTTCATACCCACGTCGGCGCAGGTAAATGCGCTTTGAGACAGGGCCAGCGTGAGGGTATTGCCGCAGTTGGAGCTACTGCCGTTGTTGACTTGCGAAGCCAGCAAGGTGGCCGTTCCGGTGGCAGTCAGTTGCAATGTAAAATTCTGGCAAACTGGTGTGGGGGGTGTGGCGCAGGCCAGAAAGCCGAAATCCACGGAGGGATTGCTGTCGGCATCGCTGTCACCATCGCTGGTTTCGGTGGTCAGGGCCAGGGTAATGGCTTTGCTGACGATGGAGCCGCCGGGGCCGGATTCGCCGTTGTCGTCGTTGTCGGTATTGTTGTCGGGGTCGGGGGCAGGACCGGAGGGCGAGGAGAAGGAGATGGTAGCCAGCGCACCGCCTCCCGTAAAATTGGAAGCGGCCACCTGCACGATGTAATTGCCGGGACAGAGATTCGCGAAGACGTACCGGCCATCTTGTCCGCCGAGATTGGCCGTGGTGGTGTTGGCCAGGGGTGTATCACCGGAGATGTCGCCGTCATCGACGTAGAGGTTGAGTACCACGCCGTTAATGCCCGTGTCGGTTCCGGAGTCAAAGACACCGTTGTTGTTCAGGTCGTTGTAGACCAGGTTGCCCAGCGTCAACACGGCGAAGGGCGTCAGCGTGGGGTTGGAAGCACCCGCCAAGTCAGGGTCATCGGTCTGGACGGTGGCGAAGTTACTCCCCGACACGTTGCTTTGGTTGGAGAGGTTGGCAACGGCTGTACTCCCCGCCGGGCAGGCGTTGGCATTCACATCGACCTCGTAGGTGATGACGATGGTTTTGCCCGCTGGTAGGGTGAAACCTGTGGGCGTGGGGAAGGTTTGCGCCTGGAGCGAGACGATACTCAGCCAGCAGGCGGCTAAACCGGCCAACAGACCCTGAATGTGTAGAGAATACTTCATGTCGTTCACTTTTTAAATTAGATTATCGTTGTGAATGCTTTGGTGACTAATTGGGGCAGTTGTACGTATTCAGCGGAGCGACACCTGCGACAACGGGTTAAGGTGTTGGACAGGCTGCGCCGCCGATGAAACCACCGCCACCTGAGCCCACGGTGTTCGAGGCGGCTCCGTTACCTGCCGTCGCCTGGTTACCCCGTACAAAGGCCACAACCGCTGCGTTGTTGTTATTCGCTCCGCCGTAGCCCGGCAGACGAACCGTGGTGCTCTGCCTCTGGCGGAGACGAAACTCCTGATTGTTCGGTGACGTTACACCTTGCCCCGACCCAGCGATCGAATTAGCGCGGATGTCGATACAGGAGGTGAAGTTCTCTCCGGGTAGCGTCCCATTGTTGAGGTGGATACCGTTGAAATCCGTGTTGATGTTCCCCGGATTACCGATCGTGTTGTTAGTCACCGTGGCGCTGAAACTGGTAGGGTTTCCACCCGTTTGCCCGGCTTGGAGAAGGATGCCATGGTGGTTGTATTGACGAATCGTGTTGTTGTTGACCAGTGATGTCACCGTTCCGCCGCCGAAATTGACCACCGCGATTCCCGAGGCATTTGTCGAGCCGGAGTTGGCGATGGCTGCCACACCGATTACGTTACTCTCGAGGCGTCCGATGCAGCTCGGGTTGAGATTCCCACAGGAAACCGCTAACGCCGTACCTGTCGCGTCACGGAACGTATTGCCGTTCACGTTGTACGTCATCGCTCCAGCGGTGGCCCCAAGCACGACCCCACCACCTTCCGCTACGATCGCCGGATGGTTGTTGGAGAAAGCCGTGCCGCTGATCACGATATCCATCGTACCGGTACCAGCCAGATCGAACTGCGCCAAGTCGCCGCGCGACGCCGTGAAGAAGCTGTTCTGTACTGTCGCGTTCATTACGGCCGTCGACTGTGCCTGGAAGAATATGCCGTCGTCGCCCGTGACCGTCGAATTGGTCCCGATCGTGGTGCTCGATAGGGTCAGTCGATTGAGAATTCCGCTTGTATTCATGACGTGAAGGTTTGTTTCGATCGATCCACTGACCGAGGAACTCGTGATCGAAGCGGAACCCGTGAGCTCATTGAAGCGGATCGAGCCCTCATCAGCCCCTGCATTGTTGCCGTTCGTGCCATTGATCACGCTATTGGCGAGCGTGAAGTTCACCACCGAGGTACCACGGATGGCAAAGTTGTCGAAATCATTCAATTGCATCCAGGAAAGCGACACGTTACTGGTGTTGTTCAGATAAATACCAATACCTCTGGTCGTACTGCCGTTGGCGCCGGTTTTATTGGCAATCGTGCCACCACTGCCCGGGGTTCCGGTACCCGTGACGACCAGGCCGCCGCTCGAACCGGTATTCTCAAGACTTATTCCAACAGTAACCGAACTATTTAGGGAAGAAATACTCTGGAAATTCAGGTTGCCTGCGCCAATGGTGGTACCATTGACGTTGATCGCCATGAATGGGCCGCTGATGGTGTTACCTGTGCCGGTCACGTTGACCGTCCCGCCACCGGTGGCATCGAAGCCGGGGTTGGCGGAGCTTGTGATGACCAGGCCGCCGTTGCCGAAGTTGATGGTGGCCCCCGTATTGTTACTCAGGGTAACGGCTTTGTTGCCACCCGTAGACAGGCTTTTGCTGGGGTTGTTGAAAGCGATTGTACCGCCGTTGCAGTTTTGTACCCGGATGCCCAGGCCGGTCGAGGTGATGTTGCCGGTCTGGAGGGTGATGTTGCCGCTGTCGTGGTCGTCGATGTTCACGGTGATGCCGGGGCTACCGTTGCTGATGTCACCGCTGTAGGTAATCGTAGCGGTGCCACCAAGGATTTGGAGCTCGGTGTTCGATGCGTTGGTCAGGCTGCCGCCCGAGGCGATAAAACTGCCCGATAGGTGGCTCAGGGTCATGCCGAAAAAACCGCCATTGGATGAAACGCTGGTTAGGGCTATGGCGACAGGGGAGAGGATGGCGGCACTCGTGCCGAGGATGTCCACCGCAATGGCCGTGATGTTGATGTCACCTGTCGTGCTGATGGTGCCGCTCGTCGCGGTAATGGTGCCGGTATTTCTGGTTGCCTGCAAACCGCGCTGATTCGCGTCGGGCGAGATGTCCAAGTCGGCAAACGTCACCGCGCCTGCGTTGCTGGTCAACAAAACACCCGTGTCGCCCGATTGGGTGCTGTTCACATCGGCGAAGGTTACACCATTCGAGGCTGTCGCATCCTGAATGACAATGCCTTTGCCGCCCGGATTGGTTATCGTCGTCTGCCCGGCAATGGTGGTCAAACCGCCGCCCACCGCGTGGAGGAAGCCCACGCGGCTGTTGCCCGACGTACTCAGCGTGCCGAAGGTGCGCGTGCCCGCCGAATTATTTTGTAGCGAAACGGCGTCGGTGCCGCCGCTGACGGAGGTATTGCCAAAGTCGATGTTGGCGGTGGAGGTGCCCACCAGAATACCCTGAGTGGTATTGCCCGAAATGGTTGTACTGCCAAATGCGACGGTTCCGGCAATACCAGCCAGGTTAATACCCTGGGTACCACTGCTGCTGGTGGTGACGCTGACGAACTTAGACGTGGCGGCAAAGGTGCCGGTAGTCAGGTTGAGGGCCTGGCCGTTGCCACTCAGGATCACGTCGGGGCTGGTGGTGTTGCCCACGATCAGTGTACCGAAGCTGGAACCGAAGATTTTCGCCCCGCTGGTGGCACCAACTTCCACGCCGCGCACCGTATTGCCGGATGCCAGGGCAATGCCGTTGCCGCCCGCGTTGGTGATCACGGGGCGGGTCCCGTTGATGGCGGGCAACGCGATGCTGTGGGTAGCGAGCGTAAAATTCAGCACGTTGACCAGATTGGCCCCGCCCGTGTGGCCTTCGCCGAAGAGCCGTTCGTTGTTGGCCAGCACGATGCCGCCCGCGTAGTTGGTGTCGGTGTTTTCCAGATACACCACGTCACCGGCGTTGGTGGAACCGCTGTTGAAATTAGCCAGCGATTTGAAGGGCGAGGTCAACCGTCCGTCGCTGGTAGCGGCTGCCGAACTGTTGTCAATGAAATAAATCAGGTTGCTGACGGTGATCGTCACCGTTCCCGCATCGGTGGCGACTACGCCCGTTACTTCGTTGCCATCTTCCAGGGTGTAGGTAAAACTATCGCTTCCCGTAAAACCGGCCGGGGGCGAGTAGATAAAACTGCCGTCGGCGGCGATCACGACCGAACCGATCTGGCTGGTGGCTTTGGTTTCGGCCAGCACGGTCAGCCCGGCAGTGTTGTCATCCAAGTCATTGATTTTCAATCCACTGGCTACGGGCACACTAATGGGCACGTTGCCCGTGGCCGCATACGCGTCGGCTATCGCCAGGGGTGAGGAGCGGAACGAACCGGGCACCAGGGTGGTGCGGGGGTCGGGCATGGCGTTGAGTTGCACGTTCGTACCCGCCGCCCCACCCGTGTTGGGGATGCTGACTTTGTAGCGAATGCGGTCACCGGGGTCGGCTTTGGCGGGGGTGCCGTTGTCGATGATAAGCTCGTCGGTTTGGGTGGGCACGATGGTTTGCGCCGAAATCTGAATACTCCAAACCAGGGCCAGAAGGAATATAAATAATGTTTTCATACGTCTTGAAATTTTTACCTGACATACCGCCCACGAAACTTATGGGGTGAAAAAATGAATGAGTTATTGATAACTACCAAAGCTGCAAAATTCCGATGACAAAAATAGGGATTGCGAAAAACAGCCCTAAAACCCGTTGTTTGTTTACTCAGTCCGATCAGTTACTAAGTTTGATTGGGGCCAGACCGGCTCGCTGGATAGATTTGTGCATTCGTACCGAATCCGGAAATTCCGGGCGATGCGCGTATTCATCCGCAACCAGCCGGTGCTGTTTGTACTCGACCTGCCCAAACGCCCAACCCAATCCACCGATTGGTCGGGCTGGTCGGAACCAATGGCGTACCAGGAAGACCCCCTGCCCGAAGATGCCCGCCAGGGACTCAGTCTGCGGTACCGATTCCGGTTGATTGCGCACGGAGTCCAATAAACGTTTTAAGGACACGAGGGGAGGGTAAAAAATAATTGAGGAAATAAATACCCGATGCCCGGCCTATTTCATGGGTGCTGATTCTGCCAGATCAGTACAGCCAGCGTGTTGCGCCGGGTGAAACCGCTTCTGATTGGGTAATCGGGCGTGAAGGGCACTGAATGGACAGTGGAACACTTTTTTGAAGACCAGGGCTAAGTTATACTTCAAATCAAAACTCCAAAATGAAACTTCAATCTACGCTTTCACTCTTTCTTCCCGCACCCGTGTCGCAGGATGGATTATCTGTTTTTTCCACCGTCGTTGATTTCCTGTTTGGTGCGCACAAACCGTTTACCCAGGTTCAGGACCACGACGTTCCCGTAAATACCGCCGACGAAACCCGGTTTCCCGTGATTCAACTCGTGCCGACGAAACCCGCACCCCAGTTTGATTTCAAGGCCCCGCCGATATCGTTTGACGTTGATTTTATCCAAACCAGGAAACGATGCTACATTTCGCCCATGATCTCCGATGCGGATGTTGTGTTGTGGCGAAAAATGATGGCCCAATGCGTCATCAACGGAACGCTCGTCTCACATTCAAGGCGTCATGAGTTTGTTAGAGAACTGAACGAGTTGTTGAAAAAACATAAATTGTAGCGACCTGTTTTTATCCCTTTTTTTGTCATCCTGACGGAGGAGGGACCTTGCTGGGTGGCGAATACAAGGTCCCTCCTCCGTCGGGATGACAAAAAACAGCCGGTTTACCCCCACTTTTTAACCAAACACAACTATGCGCTGGATCGGTAGACGCGAAAGCGGCAACGTGGAGGACCGCCGTGGTATGGGTTCCGGCACACTCATCGGCGGCGGGATAGGCACTGTCGTCATCGCCATCATCGTGTATTTGCTGGGCGGTGACCCCTCTCAGGTGTTAAACACGGCCCCGGATAGTCCCACCCAGCAGGTGACGGGCACCAACCCGGAGGAGGACAAAACGGCAAAATTCGTGCGGGTAGTTCTGGCCGACACCGAGGATGTCTGGACGAAGTTGCTCGCCGAACGAGGGCAGCAGTACCAGAAACCCATTTTGGTGCTCTTCCGGCAACAAACGCAGTCGGCCTGCGGAACGGCTTCGAGTGCATCGGGGCCGTTTTATTGTCCCGGCGATGCAAAACTGTACATCGACCTTTCATTTTTCGACGAAATGCGCGAGCGGCTCCAATCACCCGGCGACTTCGCGATGGCCTACGTCATTGCCCACGAAGTGGGGCACCACATTCAGCACCAAATGGGTACTATCGATAAAGTCGATGGGATGCGCGGGGGCCTGAGCCGGGTCGAAAACAACCGGGTATCGGTCCGCCTCGAACTCCAGGCCGATTTTCTGGCCGGGGTCTGGGCGCACCACAACCAGGAGATGAATCAGGCGCTCGAAGCGGGCGATATCGAAGAAGCCATGGGGGCGGCCAACGCCATTGGCGACGACCGGCTGCAACAGCAAACCCAGGGCCACGTGGTGCCCGACGCCTTCACCCACGGCACCTCCGCCCAACGCGTGTACTGGTTTAAAAAAGGTTATGAAACCGGCGACATCACCCAGGGCGATACCTTCACCAGCCGCGAAGACGCCAACTTGCAGTAGGTGTATCCCATCCTTTTTCTCTGTCATCCCGACGTAGGAGGGACCTTGTATTCGCCGCCCAGCAAGGTTCCGCGCGGCGTCCGCCTACTGACGTCGGGATGACAGGAAATAAATCAATCAATTACTTCAACCAACCGCCCGTAAACCCTGCCCGCTCCAGCCCCCGGCGAATGTACGGGTTGCGCTTCATGAGATTCCAGATGAAGCCCGTCCGGGCGTTTTCGGCCATCAGCAGAATCGGCCCCTGGTCGATGCCGAGGTAATCCACGTCAAACCAGCCCGGCGTGGATACGCCCGGCGTGGATACGCCATTGGCCGTAGCGCCGTTGGCGTACGCCGAGGCGTAGCGGTACGTGGGATTGAAGGCGTCGCGGAAGCCATAGTTGCCGTACAACTTCGCGCCGTACCTGGCCTTCATGGCCCGCAACGCAGGCAGGCAAATTTCGGGCGCGAACGCCAGCGAACCCCCGGCGGCCGTGGGGGCCAGCGTACCGTCGTCCACGATTTGCATGGACGCCGCCCCCCGGGCGCGGTACGAGAAAAACTGCCGACCCTGCACCGTCGTATCCTTCGGACCGTCGCAGGCGGTCAGGCCCCAAACGTTGGGGCCGTAGTCCTGCCACCTGGCGGGATTCGCCACGCAGTAGGCGCGGTTGGCGTAGGTGGCCCGGCGCGAATTTTCGGCGTAATCGAGGTTTTTACTTTTCGTGTAGGCGTCCTGAATGCCCCGGAAATCAATCCAGGCGTGCGAGTACTGGTGCCCAAAGAGCGGGTCGAAGTTGATGTGGGTTTGTCCGTAAAAATTGGCCCATTCGTACGACTTCGTCCAGGCGGGCCACACCTCCGGCCCGACCGGGTGCGTGGGCGAGCCGAGAGCCAGCACGTAGAGCAGCATGGCTTCGTTGTAACCTTTCCAGTCGCTTTTGATGAAGCCCGATTCGGGGTGCCAGCCCATCGAAACGAAGGGCCGGGACGCCGGACCGTTACGGGTTTGAAACCAGGTCCAGTTCACGCGCCGGTAAATCTGATCCGCCAACGTTCTGATTTCGGTTTCAACGGCCGTGTTCTGGTCAAAATACGTTTGGCTACTGAGTACACCGCCCAGCAACAGCGCCGTGTCGATCGTTGACAATTCGACCTGTTTGAAGCGTTCGCCGGTTTTCATGTCCAGAAAATGGTAGAAAAATCCCTGATACCCCGCGACGCCGGTTGGCTTGTCGGACTGCAGTGCGTTGGCAAAAAAATGGAGCGTCGTCCGGGTACGTTCCGCCGCCTGCGTCCGGGTGATGTACCCGCGCTCCACGCCAACCAGGTACGAAGTCAGTCCGAAGCCCACAGCGGCGATGCTGCAAAACGAGGGCGTTGGCGCACGGTCGGGCACGAGGCCGTTTTGGGGATTAGCTGTTTCCCAGAAAAACCGGAACGTGTCGCGTTCCAGGCTGTCGAGAAAGGCCACGTCCGCCGCCGTGAAGGGGTACATTGCGGGGCGAGCCTGACCGAACGCCTGGCCCGACAGCGCCAGCAGTAGCACCAGGGCGGTTGCGAGTTTCATGGAGGTTGGTTTCGATTTGAGTTTTGAAAGCTAAGAAGCGGTTTCGGGTTTCGCAAAGCCTCACCCGTGAATGACATTCTGCACCCGAAATTCTGCATGATTACTTAAGCAAGTGGGCAAAATGAAGCGGAGTACTCGGACGGTACGCCGCGCGGGTTCAGCTACCAGTGCGTCCGGCGGGTGTCAAGTCACTCGGGTAAAAACAAATTAATTCTGCCCACTTATTTATAGGACGGTCCGCCGCGCGGGTGAGGCTAAGCGAAAGTCCTAATTTAGTTAACGGTTTGAAAATCAGATTGAGGTCGATGATATTCGACCCGAAAATCTCTCTAAACCGTCCTGCCTGCTATGCCCACGCCTCCGTCCTCGCCCTTTGCCCAGTTGTTTGGCTGGGCCACAAAACCCCGCAAAGAAACGTTACTCGGCAAAGGCTTCCGCCGCCCGCTGTCGCTCGTGCTGAAAGCGCTGTTCAAAATCTGGTGGCTCTTCAAACTCATCGTACTCAACCGGTACGTGCGTTGCGGGGCCATCATCCTGCGCACCATCTGGCCGAGTGTGCTGGTGCTGGTACTCGGCTACCTGTTTTTGAACCTGATGGATCAGTCCCGCGATCTGCTCGACACGCTCATCCAGGATTTCTGGTATTCGTTCTGGGCCTTCGCCTTTTTGCTGCTTTTCGGTTTGGCGGCGTGGTACTTCACCCGCATTCTGTTCATCCTCAAAGACCAGGTTTCCTTCGTTGAAATCGAGGGCGAGGATTCCGAAATTGCCAAAGGCAAACCAAAGAACGACCCCGGGCCGGGCAAAGAGATTCGCGAAAAGATTAGTGAAGAGAACAGCGAAATTGCCGACGTGCTGCAGTACAAGGAATCGGGCAAGTGGTGGATCAAACGAAACCTCGACCACTTCTCGCTGATCGACGCGACCACCCTCCGTATGTTCACCAAATGGACGCCCCTGGCGCTGGGCTTCACCCCGTTTGCTTCGCTTTTGCTGGCGTTGTCGAAGGTGGAAGGAACCGGTCGGCACATCGTCGTGCTCGTTCTGATGAGTTTGGTTTACCTGGCCATCGCCTACCGGGTGAAAAACTACGTGAACGGGCACGCTGCCGATCACACCAACATTCTCCGGCACGTGTACGGCGAACTCAAGCGCGTTCACCAATTCATCATCGCCGGGTCGTTCATCGCCATTTTTTTGCTGATTTTCCTGGCGGCCAACTGGTACACCAACTTAGGCGTTAGCCGGTTCATCGGCCCGGTTGCCATTCTCTTCATGGCGCTCACGATGTGGATGTTCATCGCCAGCGTATTCACTTACCTCGACTACCATTTTCAGGCTCCTTTCACGCTCATTTGCCTGATTCTCACGTTATTTCTCGACAACAACAACCACCAAATCCGCACGCTGGAACCCGAGTCGGCCACGATGCCCGGTAATTATTCATCCAAAACCACCTCCGCTCAACCCGTTGCCGGGTATTTTTCCAACTGGCTCGACCACCGCCTGGCGCAGCGCGACAGCACCCGGACCGACTCGCTTACCTACCCCGTGTACCTGATCGCCACCGAGGGCGGCGGCATCCGTTCGGCCTACTGGACTGCCGCCGTGCTCAACACGCTCGAACAGGCCCACCCCGGTTTTTTCAACCACGTATTTGCCATCAGCGGGGTGTCGGGCGGTAGCGTGGGGGCGGCGGTGTACACCGCCCGGTACCGCGATCTGTTGCGGCGCAAGGATTTTGACATGGACCTGCACGGGTATTTTGCGAAAGACTTTCTTTCGCCCCTACTGACGGCTTTTCTGATTCCCGACTTGCTGCAAAAATTTTCGCCCGTGCCCATCAATGGCTTCGACCGGGCGCAGTACCTCGAAGACAGTTGGGCCGAGGCGTACCGGGAAATGCAACCGGAGCAGGATGTCAAGTCCTACGAAACCCTCGACCAGCCGTTTCTGAGTTTGTGGGACGAAAAACTGCTCAACGAAAATTGCCCGACCGGGCGGTGCCGGAGCCGGTACGACCTCCCGGTTTTGCTACTCAACGCCACTCAGGTGGAAACCGGGCAGAAAGGCATCCTGACGCCGCTTCGGATCGAAGGCAACGAAAACTTCAAAAACGTTATCGACATTCAGGAAAAAATATACCGCCACATTTCCCTTAAAACCGCCGCTTCCATCAGCGCCCGTTTCCCCGTGGTGACGCCCCCGGCCACCATCCGGGTCATCAACGATCCTTCGAAAGACGCGGCCAACTTCGTCGACGGTGGGTACTTCGACAACTCCGGCACCACCACCCTGCTTTCGATCCTGAGCAGCATTACGAAGGGCATCGAAAACAAGGACTCCATCCTGACCAGGGCAGTGAAAAAAGCAAGGGTGGAGTTTCGGGTGTTGTTTTTAAAAAATTCCCCCGAGACCTCCGCCAGCGATGGGCAAGCCGCCAGCATCAACGGCATGTATGAGTTGAAAGCGCCCTTGCAGGCATTTTTCAAGTCCTGGGACAACAGTTGGGATTCCAAGGAATTTGTCATGCGCGAGTACCTGCGCGGCTTCAGCAACGATCAGTGTAAGAACAACAAGAACCACTTTCCCATCGACAAGCAACTCTACACCTTCGTACTCGACCGCAAAACCGGCGTCCTGCCGCTGGGCTGGGATCTGTCGAAAGGGGCCGAAGCGCGCATCCGCGAACAAGCCGACGGCCTGCTGCGCGTCGGGCACGATACCGCCAGGAATGCCAACCTGGCCAGGTTGTTCGTCGGGGTACGGCCTCCGTCGGCCAGTGGCCCTAAGCCGGGTGCCGCCCAAAACCCGGCGGCTCAGCCCGCGCTGGCCAAGCGGTAATCTATCTTTTCGTGCAGGTTGAGCGCCGGGAGCGCTTTCGGCTGGGTTGTCTGAATTTTTTGTCTGAATTTTTTGGCACCCGGGGGGTGGGGGGGGGGGGGGTTGGTGTTTGTGTGGGGGGGGGGGGGGGGTGGTGGTTTTTTTTATTTTTGGGTTATTAATTTTTTCCCACCCCCCCCCCCCCCCCCGCCCCCCCATAAAACACATACCCCCCCCCCCCCAAAACACAAAAAAAAATAAAAAAAAAAAACACCAAAAACACAAACCCCCCCCCCCAAACCCCGGTTCAGACA
>JAJAZB010000148.1 GCA_026785975.1 Cytophagaceae bacterium
CGGTTGTTTGTTTTTTTATTTTGGTTTTTTTCCTCTTTTTTGTTTCGCCGCGTTTTCACCCCCCCCACGCGGCCAGTGGTGCTAGCGGTTTGCCCCCCCCCCCCACCCCCCCCCCCCCCCTTTATGGGGGGGGGGCGCTTCTTGGTGGGTGGGACTAACAGGATTCGAACCTGTGACCTCTTGCGTGTGAAGCAAGCGCTCTAAACCAACTGAGCTATAATCCCGGAAATGAAAAACGGAGCCATCGACTCCGTTTTGTGGGCCCTGTAGGATTCGAACCTACGACCCCCTGCTTGTAAGGCAGGTGCTCTGAACCAACTGAGCTAAGAGCCCAAAATGCGGTTTTCAATCGCCTGCTTATTTTTGGGACTGCAAATATGCAGGCTCAGGCCGCGTTTACCAAATGGTTCGTTGAAAAATTTTAACATTTTGATACCCTGTCAGTTTTGTCCAAGAGGGTTGTTCTACAAATAATCAAACAACTAACCGCTTGTGTGGCAATGTGCGGGTTAATAAAAATTTTATTTTACAAATTAGACTATTTTCCATACTTTTTAGACCTTTGCTCCCGTCTTCATTGGCACTCGCCAAATTTTATTTTTCAGCCGCATCGTACCCATGAGCGCAAGCAAACTCGATCAGATTGACCGCAAGGTCCTCGAAATTCTGCAATCCAACGCCAAAATCACCAACGCCCAACTATCGAAAGAAATTGGCCTCTCGCCCGCCCCAACCCTGGAACGGGTCAAGAAATTGGAAACTTCGGGCATTATTCAAAGCTACCACGCCCAACTCGACCGCGAACGGGTGGGTCTCGGGGTGACGACGTTCGTGCAGGTTTCGCTCGTAGGACACAAAAAGATGGTCACCGAATCGTTTGTCGAGCAAATCAATTTGATTCCCGAGGTCATCGAGTGCCACCACGTGACGGGTTCGGGGGATTTTCTGCTCAAGATTATCGCGAAAGATATCTCGTCGTACCAGCGCCTGATGCTGGAAAAAATCAACGAAATCGAGGAAGTGGCCAGCACCCAGACGATGGTGATTCTCTCGACCTTCAAGGAGAGCAAAGTGCTGCCCATTCCCTGAAAACTGTACCCGTTATTGGTTAATCAAAAATCCAAAGGTCTGCCTATCAATTATTAATCAATAACGGCTTGTATTCCGGCTACTTCGCCCGCCGTTGCTCTTTCTTCAGCGTTTTTTGCTTCTTTTTATTTTCGTCCAACAATTTTTTTGCTTCCTCGCGCTGGCTTGATTTCTTGTCGGCAAACTCAATTACCTTTTCAAAGTAACCCTTTGCTTCGTCGAAGTTGCCCTCGGCAATGGCAATCTTTCCTAAGTTAAGCCACGAGGATACGTGGTAGCCCGAATTTTTAGCCCCGGTTTGCTCGGCGAAGCCAATGGCTTTACGATAATTGTCTTTGGCAACGGCGAAGTTGCGGTAGACAAACTGGTTGTAGTACGCCAGAATAAAACTGGCGTAACGGCCACTGATGGGTTCGTAGCCCGGCCGACGGGCCTCAATCTTTTGCAGAATTTTCTCGGCCGCTTCCTGGGCTTCGTTGGTGCGTCCGGTTACGAAAGCTGTCCGGGCGAGGTACCGGTGGAAAAACGGATTGTTCGGGTAACTCTGGTGCAGGTAGCGGGCCAGTTGATACGCTTTTTCGTGCTGATTTTCCATGCTGTAAATCTGTAGCAGGAAATACTGCGCCTCGGTTCGGGTGTAAAATGCGTTGGCCGAAACGGCCTCCAGTTGCTTGATACCCAGTTTTTTATCGCCTTTGTGGAAAAACCAGAGAATGGGTTTCAGTGCCGAGTAGTTGGCCGGAATCCACTCGACGTAGTAGTTGTAAATGCCATCACCGAAAAGTAATTCTGGACTAAAATCGGCGTGGTTCTTACTTTTTTCAAGATACTTCAACGAGGTTTTCCCGGCAAGAGCGGCCTTCGTCCATTTCTTGCGTTCGGCATACAAACGGCCCTTAAAGGCATTGGCGGCGGCCAGAAAAAAGGCCGCTTCAACGTCATTACCGTCTTCGTCGTACATGGCTTCGGCTTTTTGAATGCTCTGATCCATGTAGCCCAGGCACTTGTCATCGTACATGGCGTTGTCCGAATTTGGTACGATTTTCCACCACTCCGCCAGGCCAAACAGGAAGTAGGGCAGGGGGTGGTTGGGATACTTGGATTGCAACCAGCGAAATTCCTTATCGGCCTCGACAAAGTCAAAATTATACATGGCATTGACGGCCACGGTGGCGTCGTGCTGCACTTCCATATTTTTGAGCAGCAGGCCACCGGAACGTTCTTTCTCGCGGTCAGCGGCGTCTTTCCACCACTGAGCAGCGGCAGGACGCAGGCTTAGAAGCACCAGCGAAAAAATCAGCAGAACGCGGTTAATCAGTTTGTTCATGGAGGTCTTGCTCATGGCTCTACAACAACGTCGTTAACGCCCCGGCCGTTTCTTGTTCGGGCGAAATTTTTATGAATCGGGGTGAAATTCCTGGCAAAAGGCTCTATTTTTGGTGGTATCCTTCCCGCAAACATGGTCACGGTCAAAGACAAATCCTTTCGCCCTTTTATCGAACAAATAGACATTGAACGCCGCATTGCCGAGTTAGGTGAGCAAATCAGCAAAGATTATATCGGTCGCCAGCCGCTCCTCGTCGTGGTACTCAACGGCGCGTTTTTGTTCGCCGCCGAACTGATGAAAGGCATCAACATTCCTTGTGAAATTACGTTTGTTCGGGTGTCTTCCTACGAAAAAACCGCCTCCACGGGTCAGGTGAGGAGTCTGCTGAGTTTGACCGAAAGCATAGAAAACCGCGATCTGATCATCGTAGAAGACATCGTGGATACCGGTCTGACGATGACCGAATTGCTCGGGCAACTTACCGCCCGCAGGCCCAATTCCATCGAGATTGCCACGCTGCTTCACAAGCCGGAAGCCACGCGGGTGCCGCTCAAACTGCGCTACGTGGGGTTTGAAATTGAGAATAAATTTGTCGTCGGCTACGGGCTGGATTACGATGGCCTGGGACGAAACCTGGCCGGAATCTATCAGCTTCATGTCTGAATTTTCTGAACTATGATTGGCCCGGATTTGAGGATTTTAAAGATGAATGATTTCAGATTTTTGTATTTATAATCCTGAAAATACTCAAATCCGTGCCAATCCTGGTTCAGACAA
>JAJAZB010000149.1 GCA_026785975.1 Cytophagaceae bacterium
TATCGGCATAGTCGCTCAGTACGCTTTCGATGAGCGGATCGGGGTCGGGCGACTCTTCGGAGTCATAATCGTCTTCGTCCATCTCCAGCCCTTCGTCGTCAAAACGCAGGTCAGAAAGGGCCTCAAAAACGTCAGTACTGATGGCATCGATGGTCTCTTTTTCGGCGGTGGCTGCACCGGTGAGCTGAGTAATCGACCGGTTTAGCCCGGCAAACTGAACCAACTGCGCCCGCAGGTCGGGCTGTTTGTCAAGCAGTTGCCGTAGAAACGTCAGTTTCTGATCGTTGGTCGTTTGCTGCCAGACCTCGTTCAGGTCAACAGTGGGAACTTCAGCGGCGGGCATCGTTTCGATCAATTTGATGATTGGCCCGAATTGGTCGATAACGGCCAGCCCAAACGCGACGCAGTGCTTGCAGATGCCCTCGAAAGCGTAGGGACAATCGCAGTAGAAGTCGGGACTCAACCCATTCAGCGTCAGCGAGACCTCGTACAGTTCGGAGCCTTCCACTTTTCCCGTGAAAGTATTGTCCGCGCGTTTGATGCGCCGAACGGCGTTGTTGTGAAAATAGGACTCGCCCCGGCTGTAGCTGCTGGCGTTGGCGAGTTGCTGAAGTAGCGTTTTGGTCAACATAAAAAAAACGGGTTGCGCAAAAATACTGCCCGCTAAATAGGCTGGACAACTTTCTCACCGATTCTTATTGGCCCGCTCCAGGCCATTGTAAATTTTGTCGCCGCTACTGGGGGTTTCTACCAACGCCGGACCGGTGACGACGAACTGCTTGCCGTCGGGGCTGATTTTTACGCTCATGTCTTTGGCCGCCGGGCTGAGTACGATGGTGAAATGCGCCTCGCCGCTCTTGGGCGACCATTCGGGCGTTTTGGAGCCGAGGCGTTCGAGCAAATCGAAGGGGTGACGCATCAACAGGTCGTAGCCTTTCTCGGTGCAGTTGGTCGGGGCCTCGATGGTCAGCGAAAACTTGCTGCGGAGCGTTTTGATGATCTCGTCCATCTGCGGGCGGTTGTCTTTCTCTTCTTTTCGGTTGCTGGCATTCAGGACGTTTAGTTCGCCGATGCCCTCGCGCCTGGCGTAGTCGACCACGTAGCGGCACCAGTAGCGCATGGCCCCGAAGCCCGACCGATTGCCGCCCGCCGGGTTGTTGAATTTTTCCCAGCAACCCGGCGACATTTTAAACGTAAAACAGTTGTCGATGATTTGGCTGTAGAGGTACGATTGCTCCGAAAATACCCGCTCGACCAATTCGGCTTTGTTGGTCTTGTCGGGTTCGCTTTCCGTGGCCGTCGATACCACGGCGGCAGCGGCTTTGGGCGTGGCCTGGGCCGAGGAGGGCATTCGGGGCGTTTGCGCAGTAGCCAGGCTGAGGCTACTCAAAATCGTGAAGAGGCAAAGGGTATTTTTCATGAATTGACTGGGAGATTTTTCGCCGAAGTTTACAAAAAACTCAGTTATGGCAAACGGCATTTTTAGTCAATATTCTAAAATTTTCCGTAGAAATTTTACCCAACTTTCAGAAATTAACGGATTTCCCATCCGATTGCTGTTGCCTCAGTCCTATTTTTCTTATTTTTCCTCCGCAATCCTTTTTTCATGCGTCAATCCATCCTTGCGGCCACTCAGTTCATCCAAAATCAATTCCCTGACTTCCGACCCCGTTACGGCATTATCCTCGGTACGGGTCTGGGGCAGTTGGCCCGCGAGATAGACATCGAACGTGAAATTCCCTACGAACAGATTCCTCATTTTGCCACCTCCACCGTTGAATTTCACAAAGGCAGACTGTTGCTGGGCAACCTTTCGGGCCAGCCCGTCGTATGCATGGAGGGGCGTTTTCACTACTACGAAGGCTACTCCATGCAACAGGTGACGTTTCCGGTGCGGGTCATGCGGGAATTGGGTGTGGAGGGTTTGTTCGTGTCCAATGCCGCCGGGGGCCTGAATCCAGCTTTTCAGACCGCTGATTTAATGATTCTACAGGATCACATCAGTTTGTTGCTGCCCGAGAGTCCCCTGCGCGGCCCGCATTCGGATTCCCACGGCGACCGCTGGCCCGACATGAGCGACGTGTACGATGCGGAGTTCATCGAAAAAGCGTTGGCTATTGCCCAACGCGAAGGCATCCGAACGCACCGGGGCGTTTACGTGAGCGTACCGGGACCGCAACTCGAAACCCGCAGTGAGTACCGTTGGTTGCGGCAAATGGGGGCCGACGCCGTGGGCATGAGTACGGTTCCCGAAATCATCGTGGCGCGGCAAATGGGCCTGCGTTGTTTCGGGATTTCGGTCATCACCGATTTATGTATTCCGGAAACGCTGGAAAAAGCGGATATTAGGAAAATTATCGCCGCCGCCCAACGGGCCGAACCCGGATTGACATTCATTATAAAACATCTCGTTTCCTCTTTGTAACTTCAACGGGTCATTTATCGCTAACCTTCTATGAATCGGCGCTATTTTTTGCAAAAAACATCGACTGCTTCGCTGGCTTTTTCGGCCCTTCCGCTGCTGCCCGCCCTGGGCCGGACTGAAGCCTACAAAACGGCCCTGGTTGGCTCGGGCTGGTGGGGCATGAACATCCTCCGCTGTGCGGTGCAGGCGGGGCAGTCCAAGGTGGTGGCGCTGTGTGATGTCGACGAGGCTCAACTCAAAAAGGCCAAAACTGAGTTGAACAAACTAACGACCGACCAGCCAAAATTTTACCGCGATTATCGCGAGATGTTGGCGAAAGAAAAGCCCGAAATCGTGATTGTGGCCACCCCCGACCATTGGCACCCGCTGTGTTGCATCGCGGCGGTGGAATCGGGCGCGCACGTGTACGTGGAGAAACCCATCGGCCACACCGTTCTGGAAGGTCGGGCGATGGTAAATGCCGCGCGGAAATTCAACCGCGTGGTGCAGGTGGGTACGCACCGCCGGGTATCGCCGCACAACGTGTCGGGCCGGGAATTCCTGCGGTCGGGCAAAGCCGGGAAAATCGGGATGGTGCGGGCATTTGTCCATTACGGCGGTGGGCCGGGCCAGGTGGTACCCGATTCGGAACCACCCCAGGGGCTGGACTGGGATATGTGGTGCGGCCCCGCACCGCTGCGGCCTTACAACAAACTCATGCATCCCAAGGGCTTCCGGCAATTTTTGGATTACGCCAACGGTCAACTCGGCGATTGGGGAATTCACTGGATGGACCAGGTTTTGTGGTGGAGTGAGGAGAAATTTCCGAAGAAAATTTTCTCAACCGGTGGCAGAGCCATCAAAAAAGATAACACCGATGCCCCTGACCATCAGGTAGCGGTCTGGAAATTTGAAGATTTTACCCTGGAGTGGGAACACCGCTATTTCGCGGGCAACGAAGCCGAAAAAACCAACGTGGGCTGCTATTTCTACGGTACGGAAGGCACGTTCCACATGGGTTGGCTCGATGGTTGGACGTTTTACCCAACGAGCAAAAACCAGCCGATTTTGCATCAGGATCCAAAACTCAATGAACCTGACCAACAAAATATCGCGCAATTGTGGACTGATTTTTTAGGAGCCATCGAGGGAAAGCGCCGCTCGTTGTGTGACATTGAAATTGCGCACCGCTCTACCAACCTCGCGCTCCTCGGTATGCTGAGTTATAAACTGGGCCGGAGCATCGAGTGGGATGGTGAAAAAGAAGTGATTCTCAACGACCCCCAGGCCAATGGGTTGTTGCGCCGGGACTACCGGGGCATTTGGCAATACCCGTCGGTGTAAGTATTTTAAAACCGTATCAACCAATAAACCGTTATTATTATCAACTCTTTTACCCTTTCGTTAACTTATGAAATCTTTACGTCGCTGGTACCTGCTGCTTGCTCCGGCCTTTTTATTACTGGGTTGTAATCCCAAAGGTCTGATGATTCACTCCGGGTACGCCCCCAACTACACCCACCTCTACAACTCGTACTGCATTGTTTTCGACCCGATTGCCTCCGCCGACTCAAGCTACCAGCACGATGTAATTCGGGCGGAAATCAACCGGCAGATGCAACTACGTGGGTTTCAATACACCATTGAAAACCCCGATATGCTGGTGTTTTACTCCCTGCATCCCGATAAAATCCGCCTTAACACCTACGTGCGCAACTACCGCTACCCCGACGTTGATTACACGGTCGATAAGGCTTTTCTCAAAAAAGGAACCTTACTCATTCAGCTACAGGATAGTTTCATGAATAAAACGGTCTGGCAAGGTTATGCCGCCCGCGTAGCCCCCGAAGGCGGTTTTACGTTCGACCGAAAAACCCTCGGTGTTGCCGCCCGCAACGTGCTTTCGGGCTACCGAACCTTCTCGATCAACTACCAGGCCCGCGAGCGCGAGCGTTCGTACTGATTTCACAACTTTCCGCAGTTGGGTTTGAATGGTTTGAGGGTTGGAGGCGGCCCGCCGCACGGTTTGAGGGTTCGACTGATTTTTCAAACCATTCAAACCGCGCGGCGGGCCGCCTCCAACCCTCAAACCTCACTCCCCCTCCCATTCGTCAAGCCATTGCCGGTATGCCCCCCGCAATTCGCGCAAGACTTTCTCCTGACCGGCTATTTCGGCCACGGCCATTCCCCGTTCATAGGTTTCCTTTGCTTTTTTAACATCCCCTTCTTCGGCAAAAAACTGGGCGGCCTGGTAGTAAGTCGGTAGATAATCGGCGAAATCCCGGATGAGTTTTTCAAAGTAGATTCGGGCTGTACTTCGATCGGATTTTAAATATTCCAACGTCAGGGCATAAAGATTGAAGGGGTCGTTGGGGTCTTGCTCGTAAAAAACCTGCAACTTTTGTAACCGGGGGTTGTTCATACCTCGTTGAAAGATCAGTATGCAAGCATACAGGTTTTAGAAACCAAATGAGTATTTTCGCCGCGCAAATATCCCTCGATTGCCTGGACTAAACCGTTGGTTTGGCCCAACGAAACTTCGCCAAACCTAAAACCAACCCGTATGAAAATTTTAGTGTGCGTGACCAGCGTACCCGATACCACGGCCCGGATTTCATTCACCGACGGTGACACCAAATTTAGCAAAGCCGGGGTGCAATACATTACCGGCCCGTACGATGATTACGCGCTGAGCCGCGCCGTTGAACTGAAAGAGCAACTCGGCGCTACGCTGACGGTACTCAACGTGGGCGAGGCCGACGCCGAGCCGGTGATTCGCAAGTGCCTGGCGATTGGTGCCGACGACGCCATTCGGGTGAATGCCGAACCAACCGATGCCTATTTTGTGGCCGAGCAAATTGCCGCAATCGCCCGTCAGGAATCGTACGATCTGATTCTGATGGGTCGTGAATCCATCGACTTCAACGGGGGACAGGTTCACGGCATCGTTGGCGAAATGCTGGGGATTCCGTCGTTTTCGCCGGTGATGAAATTGGATATCGAGGGGACAAAAGCGAAGATTGCCCGCGAAATCGAAGGCGGCAAAGAAACCCTCGAAGCCAGCTTACCCCTCGTTTTGGGCTGTCAGGAACCGATTGCCGAGTGGAAAATCCCCAATATGCGGGGCATTATGACGGCCCGCACCAAACCATTGAGAGTCGTTGAGCCATCGGGTAGCGATTCGCTGACGAAGGTTCAGAAATACGAACTGCCTCCCCCCAAAGGTGCCTGTAGGATGATCCCGGCTGAGGAAGCCGAAACGCTCATCGGGCTGCTCCGTACGGAAGCCAAAATCATTTAATAAGTGAAGAGTGAAAAGTTGAGAGTCGCGGAGCAACTTTTCACTCTTCACTTTTCACTTTTAACTTTTAATTTTTGACTAAAATGTCTGTTTTAATTTTTGCTGAACTCGATCAGGCGGCGGATGGTACCGGCTCGCTTCGGAAATCGTCGTTGGAAGCGATTTTCTACGGTGCTCAGGTGGCCGGTATGCTTGGTACCACCGCGACGGCCTTAGTCATTGGTTCCGCCGAGGCCCCCGAATTGGAGTTGACGGGCAACTACGGGGCCACAAAAGTACTCCACGCCACAGCTGAGCGCCTGGCCCAACCTAACAACATGGCCTACGCAACGGTACTCGCCGCTGCTGCCGGGCAGGAGGGTTCGAGTGTTGTAATTATCGCTAAATCGTCGTTGGGTGATGCGGTGGCGGCACGGGCGGCGGGCAAATTAAAAGCCGGTCTGGTCTCCAACGTGGTCGACCTGCCGGAAGGCGATGCGGCCTCCCTGCGCGTGAAACGCAGTATTTACACCGGAAAAGCGTTTGCCATCACGGAGATGAAATCACCGGTGAAGATTATTACTATCCGGAAAAATGCCGTAGCTCCCCAAACTACGGACGCAAAA
Organism: Cytophagaceae bacterium; assembly: GCA_026785975.1. Taxonomy (GTDB): domain Bacteria; phylum Bacteroidota; class Bacteroidia; order Cytophagales; family Spirosomataceae; genus JAJAZB01. The sequence continues at coordinate 6,311 of JAJAZB010000149.1, forward strand.
GCGGCAATCGAAGCCTTTAGCCCGACGCTCAACGACCAGGATTTTGTTGCCCAGGTCACCGGCGTCGAGAAAGCCACCGGCGAAGTTCCCCTGACCGAAGCCGACATCATTGTCTCGGGGGGACGGGGCATGAGAGGCCCCGAAAACTGGGGCATTCTGGAAGACCTCGCCCACGCGCTACACGCCGCGACGGGCTGTTCCAAGCCGGTATCTGACCTCGATTGGCGGCCTCACCACGAGCACATCGGCCAGACCGGCATTAAGGTTAGCCCGAATTTGTACGTGGCTTGCGGTATTTCGGGGGCCATTCAGCATTTGGCGGGGGTCAACGGCTCGAAGGTGATTGTGGTCATCAATAAAGACGCCGAAGCGCCGTTTTTCAAAGCGGCAGATTACGGCATCGTGGGCGACGTGTTCGATATTTTGCCCCGCCTGACTAAAGCGGTTCAGTCGGCAGGGTAAGAAAGTTGCGGTTAAAAAATGGACGCTGGAACCTATTTATCCATTGTCCATTTTTTCATTATCCGTTGTACATTCTTATTTTTGCGTTCTCAAACCAGAACTTGCGTAGTGGAAAAAATTAAGTTGGAGATCCTGGGGCTTTCGCCCAGCCAGTCGCAGACCGGATCGTTTGCCCTGGTGTTGGGTGAAGAATACGGTAACCGACGACTGCCCATCATCATCGGTATGTTTGAGGCCCAGGCCATTGCCATCGAGATCGAGAAGATTGTGCCCAATCGCCCCATGACGCACGATCTATTCAAATCGTTCGCCAAAAATTTTCACTTCTCCGTCACTGAAATTGTCATTTCTGAGCTTCGGGAGGGCATTTTCTTTGCCAAAGTGGTTTGCACGGATGGCCTGAAAGAACGGATTGTCGATGCCCGCCCGTCGGATGCCATTGCCATTGGTTTGCGGTTTAACGTGCCAATTTACACCTTCGAAACCATCTTGTCGGAGGCGGGTATCGTGGCCAGCGAAATCAACCCCCGCGATGACGACGACGACGAGGAGGAGAATGAAGAGGTTGTGTCGCGGGCGGGCACTTCACAGAAACCGCTCCCCGAGCAACTTCGCGACAATAATTTTGACGAACTCCAACGGATGCTCAACGAAGCCCTGGCGCACGAGGAGTACGAAAGAGCGGCTAAAATCCGGGACGAAATGAGTCGGCGGAATTAATCATTTTCTTTCTTAAACGTCTTGAAGCCCTGTTCATCAGGGCTTTTTCAATTTTTAATCCGGCGGTTCCGACTGCTTTATTTTAAGGTTAAAAATTCTTAACGGATTACCGATTCAGACCGTAAACTCTTTCATTTTCAGAAATAGCCCTATTTTTGCACCATTCCCCCCATTATGGCCCAGCGAAAACTCCGCAAACACAATCCCTACCCGAACCTAACGGTAACCATCAGCCTGACCATCGCGCTGTTTTTGATCGGGCTGTGCGGTTTGTTGACGCTGTCGGGGCGTAAATTATCCGAACTCGTCAAACAGAATCTGGAGATGCAGGTGTACGTGGCCGACGAAGAAACCCCCGGTCAGCGCGATGCCATTTACCAAACGATTGTGCAAAAGCCTTACGTGCTGGTGCAAAACGGCACACCTCAAGTCCGGTTTGTCTCGAAAGAAGAGGCAGCCGAGAAGTTCATCCGGGACACCAAAGAAGATTTCAACGAACTTTTGGGCGAAAATCCCCTGCTCGACGCGTACAACATTAAAGTCACGGATGCTTACTTTTCGGAGGCGCAGTTGAACATAATTCAGCAGGATTTAGAAAAAATGGACGGTGTACGCGAGGCTGATTTCGTGCGCAACTTCGCGGATGAAGTCAATCGTAATTTTTCCAAAATCTACCTCGTACTCTCCGTGTTTGTGAGTTTATTGCTAATTATCATTGTTCTGCTGGTCAACAACACCATCAAATTATCGCTCTACTCCCAGCGTTTTCTGATCCGTTCGATGCAACTGGTCGGGGCAACGCACAACTTTATCCGGCGACCATTTCTCTCCCGGGGTGCCTTGCAGGGCCTGATCAGCGCGGTGATTGCCTGCGCCATGCTGTTTGGTTTGTTGCAACTGGCCAATGCCAACGTGCCCGAACTGCGTAGTTTGCAGGATACCAATCAATTGCTCCTGCTCGGCGCTATTCTCGTTGGCCTCGGCGTGTTGATCGGGGTGCTGAGCACGTTTCAATCGGTGGAACGGTATTTGAGACTTTCGCTCGACGAATTGTACTGATAATCAACCTTTTTGCTCCATGAAAACCCCACTGAAAACCACCCCGACGAAAGCCACGGTACCCACTTCGGTGCCCGTTTCCCGCCGCCTTGCGTTGCCTTTTGGCCGGATCAACTACCTCATCATGTTGGCGGGTGTTGCCCTGATTTTCCTCGGCTTCTTCATCATGACCCTCGACAAAGAGCAATTTGGCTTTGGTTTTCTGGGCCTGACGCTCGGCCCCATCGTAACGATGACTGGCTTCCTGGCGCAATTTGTGGCCATATTACGCAAACCTTAAAAGAAGCCTCCAACCGAAACGTCGGACCGCTCCAGGGGGGCTTTTCATGTTAAATATTGTTCCCTTCGGGGCGCTCCGACGTTTCGGTTGGGGCGGACGCCGCGCGGGCCTTTTTCGCCATGACATTACTCCAAGCTTTAATTTTGGCCATCGTTGAGGGCCTGACCGAATACCTCCCCATTTCTTCGACCGGCCACATGATTATTGCGTCGTCGATCATGGGCATTGAAGAATCGTCCTTCGTGAAATTATTCACGGTCAATGTGCAACTGGGCGCTATTTTGGCGGTTGTCGTGCTCTACTTCAAACGGTTTTTTCAATCCATCGATTTTTACTTCAAGCTACTCGTTGCCTTCATCCCGGCCTTATTTTTCGGGTTATTGCTCGACGATTTGATCGATAGTCTGCTCGAAAGCGTGGCGACGGTGGCCGTATCGCTGGTGCTGGGGGGCGTGGTGTTGCTGTTTGTCGATCGCTGGTTTCGCAACCCCGACGACCAGGTTGTTACGTACCCAAAGGCGTTTGTGATTGGCCTTTTCCAGTGTATTTCTATGATTCCCGGCGTGAGTCGCTCGGCCGCCACGATTGTTGGCGGCATGGCTCAAGGGCTGAGCCGCAAGCAGGCGGCTGAATTTTCCTTTTTCCTGGCCGTGCCCACTATGTTTGGGGCCTCGGCCAAGAAGATGTACGATTTCTACAAAGACGGCTTCCAATTCGATGCCGAATCCATTCAACTCCTGGCGATTGGCAACGCCGTGGCGTTTGTCATCGCCATGCTGGCCATTCGGTTTTTCATTAACTTCCTCACCAGGTATGGCTTTCGGGCGTTTGGTTGGTATCGAATCGTCGTCGGTTTGCTTATTCTGGGCTTGCTGGCAAGTGGCGTAAAACTTTCCCTGGTCTGATCGAATTCTTCTTTTCCAAAAAGACTGGATTGGGTTTCATCATCAACTCAACTGTCCGACGTGTCTGAGCAAAATCCGCAACCGATTCCTCCAAATTTCTACCCACCCGATCCGGGTGAAGTATTGCTGATTGATAAGCCGCTGGGTTGGACGTCGTTTGATGTGGTTCGGAAGCTAAAATTCGGGGGTAAGTTCCAGAAAATAGGCCACGCCGGTACGCTCGACCCACTGGCCACGGGCCTGCTCATTTGCTGCACGGGTAAAATGACCAAGCAGATTGATAGCTATCAGGCCCAGGAAAAAGAGTACACCGGAACGCTGGTACTGGGCAAAACAACGCCCTCGGTTGATCTGGAAACGCCCTTCGATGCCGTTGATTACCCCACCGATCACATCACCCCGGAACTCCTCGCGCAAGCCGCCCAGCGCCTGACCGGAGCCATCGAGCAGATTCCACCCATTTATTCGGCCATTTGGGTCGACGGGCAGCGGGCCTATCGTCAGGCGCGGCGCGGCGTAGCGATTGAGATGAAAGCCCGCCCCGTTCAAGTCTACGCGTTTGATCTGGACACAAGTCGCTTTCCTGAAATTGATTTCCGAATCGTCTGTTCCAAAGGTACTTACGTGCGTAGTCTGGTCCGCGATCTGGGCGAGGGCGTACAGTCGGGTGCGCACATGAGCGCCCTGCGACGTACCCGCATCGGAAACTTTCGGGTGGAAGATGCGTTAACAATTGAAGACTTTATTGCCCAGCGTGGAGGCGCCCGGCGTGGCGATGCGAAGGCTTTGGAGCCGGATACCGCCGAAGATTTTTGAATTTTTTCAATGAATATAGCCTGCGGTCCTGAGCAATTCAGACAACTTCCCAATGCGGTGGTGACCAGTGGCACGTTTGACGGCGTACACCTCGGTCACCAGAAAATCCTGGCGCGTCTGCACGAAGTAGCCCGGACGACCGGCGGCGAATCGGTGGTTATCACCTACTTTCCCCACCCCCGGATGGTGGTGTCGGCGGATAGCCAGGCGCTGAAGTTGCTCTCTACCCTCGACGAAAAAATTCAACTCCTGGCGGCGCAAGGCGTGGATCATTTGCTGGTGATTCCGTTTACCCGAGATTTTTCGCTGCTTTCGTCGGAAGAATTTATTCAGAAAATTCTCCTGGATACGATTGGCACCAAAACCCTGGTCATTGGCTACGACCATCGGTTTGGGCGCAACCGCGAAGGCGGCTTCGAGTACCTGCAGGCCAACGCGGATCGGTACGGATTTGAGATTGAAGAGATTCCCCGCCAAGACCTCGACCGCGTGGCGGTCAGCTCGACCCAAATCCGGGCGGCTCTCCTGGCCGGGCAGGTGCAACCGGCCGCGCAGTATCTGGGCCGTCACTACTCGCTGACGGGTACCGTCGTGAAAGGTCGGCAGTTGGGCCGGATGCTGGGCTACCCAACGGCAAATCTTGAGTTACACGAAGACTACAAACTGATTCCCGCCGACGGGGTGTACGCCGTGCGGGTCGGCTGGAAAAATCAAGGCTTTGGCGGGATGTTGAGCATCGGTACGAACCCGACCGTCGACGGTACGCACCGAACCATCGAAGTCAATATTTTTGACTTCGACCATGACATTTACGGCGAAAAACTGACGCTTGATTTTGTGGCCTGGTTACGGGGTCAGGTGAAGTATGATAGCCTGGAAGTGCTTATCGAGCAGATTGGGCGGGATAAGACGGATTCGCTGCGGGTACTTTCGACTAAGGGGTAGTATCTCACAATATTTTAAACCGTAATGTTATGGAACTGATCAGAGAACCTGAGTATTTAGGTATGTCGACGAAATCTGAGCCATGGACGGACACAGAACTTGCTGATTTCAGGAAACTTATGCAGGAAATAAAAAAATGCTCGAAAAAAAGTGCGGTCATTACCTGCAAACAAGAAAACTCGTTCAGCCTGATAAGCGCTTAAATCGCCCCTGGAACTACCCACCCCGTTTCACTCCACCAACTTCACGTAGCTGCCCAACCACTTGACATCCGCCGGACCGCGCAGTGCCCGTTGCACGCGTTCATCCTGAAAGTGCCCTTCAAATTCCATCAAAAACCAGAACCCAAACCCCGCCCCGGCCCGGGATGGATGGCTGACAAGTTTGGTTAGGTTGATGTCGTACAACTCAAATTCCCGCAAAAACTTGGAGAGCGTACCCGGCTTCTCCGAATCCGGGAAACTGACGATAACCGTGGTTTTGTCGCTGCCGCTGGGTTGATTCTCGAAGTCTTTGGCCAGGATTAAAAAGCGCGTCCGATTGACGTTACTGTCCTGAATGTTGTCAAAAAGCAGCGGTACGCCGAAAATTTTGGCCGCGATACTCGAACAAATAGCCCCCGCCTGCGGGTCATCGGCGGCAAGTTTAGCCGCCTTCGACGTCGATTCAACCGGGATGATTTCGGGCACGAGGTCGCTGAAATAATCGTCCAGAAATTTCTTGCACTGTCGGAATGCAATGTCTTTTGAATAAATGGCGCGAATATCCGTCAGTTTTTCGGCCTGGGTCACGAAGGCAAAATGAATCGGCATGACAACCTCGGCGGCGATGCGCACGTCCCGTTCGTTGAGGTTATCAATCGTTTCAAAAACGACGCCTTCCTGATTATTCTCGATGGGCACGACGCCAAACCGCGCGCGGCCCGTTTCAACGGCTTCAAACACCGAACGAATCGTCGGTAGGGCATCGTATTCGCTCATGGCCCCAAACCGGCTCTCGGCGGCCTGATGCGTAAAACTGCCTTCCGGGCCTAAAAACGAGATTCGCTCCGGCAATTCGATGTTCCGGGCAACGGCAAAAATCTCCAGAAAAATGGCTTCGATGGCCGCCCGATTAAGCGCACCCTGGCTTTGGTTTTCGAGCCGGTCGATGATTGATTTTTCGCGTTCGGGCCGGTAAATCAGGGTGTTACTTGACCGTTTCAACTCCCCCACCTGCCGGACTACGTCCATGCGGGCGTTGAGCAGATCGAGGAGTTGATTGTCGAGCGCGTCGATGCGCGCACGGAGGTCGTCGAGAGTCATGGGAGAAGGAAGGTTTGTACAAAAATAGTTAGAACCGCAGATTTACACCGGTTGAGCCTTTAAATTGGTGTAAATCTGCGGTTCTGCTCCAGGTAAATTTACCCGGCTGCGATCAGTTCATCTTCCACCATATCTTTCTCAATGACCAGATTATCAATGATAAATCGCTGACGCTCGGGGGTGTTCTTGCCCATGTAGTAGCCCAGGATTTTCGGAATGGTGGTTTCTTTTTGCAAAATCACCGGTTCCAGTCGAATATCGTCCCCGATGAATTTGCCGAACTCGTCGGGCGAAATTTCCCCCAAGCCTTTGAACCGGGTGATTTCGACTTTCCGCCCGCCGTTACTGAGTTTTTTGATGGACTTCTGCTTTTGTTCTTCCGAATAGCAGTACGTGGTTTCCTTGTGATTCTTCGGATTTCGTACCCGAAACAAGGGCGTTTCGAGAATGTACACGTGCCCGTTGCGCACTAGATCCGGGAAAAACTGGAGGAAAAATGTGAGCATCAGCAACCGAATGTGCATCCCGTCGACGTCGGCATCGGTGGCGATAACGATGCGGTTGTAGCGCAGGCTTTCGAGGCCATCTTCAATATCGAGGGCGTGTTGGAGTAGGTTGAACTCCTCATTTTCGTACACCACTTTCTTCGTCAGGCCGAAACAGTTAAGGGGTTTGCCGCGTAAACTAAATACGGCCTGGGTCTGGACGTTCCGGCTTTTGGTGATCGACCCGCTGGCCGAATCGCCTTCGGTGATAAACAGCGTGGTCTCAAAGCGATCGTCCGACTTCTCATCGCCCAGGTGAATCCGGCAGTCGCGGAGTTTTTTATTATGCACACTGGCTTTTTTGGCCCGTTCGTTGGCCAGTTTTTTGATCCCCGCAATTTCCTTCCGTTCCCGCTCCGATTGCTGAATTCGCTTCAGGAGCGCATCCGCCGTGGCTTTGTTTTTGTGCAAAAAATCATCGAGTTCCTTTTTCAAAAAATCAATGATGTACCCCCGCACGGTCGGACTTTCGGGGTCGGGAGCGAGGTTGGACGAACCAAGTTTGGTCTTGGTCTGCGATTCAAACACGGGTTCCTGCACCCGCAGGCTGATGGCCCCGATGACGCTCGACCGGATGTCGGAAGGATCGAAATCTTTGCCAAAATGCTCCCGGACGGTTTTCACGAGCGCCTCCCGGAACGCCGCCAGGTGAGTCCCGCCCTGGGTCGTGTTTTGTCCGTTGACAAACGAGTAATATTCTTCGCCGTACTGACTGCCGTGGGTCAGTGCCAATTCGATATTGTTGCCCCGAAGGTGAATAATGGGGTACCGCAGGGCATCCTCATCGGTGTGGCGGCGCAACAAATCCAGCAGCCCGTTCTGGGAAAAGTATTTTTGCCCGTTGAAGATCACCGTCAGGCCCGCATTGAGAAAGGCGTAGTTCCAAATCTGATTATCGAGGTACTGCGGAATGAAGTGGTAGTGCTTGAATACCGAATCGTCGGGTTCAAAAACAACCAGCGTCCCGTTGCGTTGCGTGGTGGGTTCGTTGCCCTCCGATTCCTGAATCAGAGCGCCCTTGCTGAATTCGGCCCATTTGGTTTGCCCGTCCCGAAACGACTGCACCCGGAAGTAGGTCGAAAGCGCATTGACGGCTTTGGTACCGACGCCGTTGAGGCCCACCGCTTTTTGAAAGGCTCCGGAATCGAACTTACCGCCGGTGTTGATTTTGCTCACCACATCGACCACTTTTCCCAACGGAATACCCCGCCCGTAGTCGCGTACTTCGACGCGGTGCTCCGTAATTTTGATTTCAATCGTTCGGCCATTGCCCATCACATACTCGTCGATGGAGTTGTCGACGACCTCTTTTACCAGCACGTAAATCCCGTCATCCTGCGAGGAGCCGTCGCCCAATTTGCCAATGTACATTCCCGGACGGAGGCGAATATGTTCCTTCCAGTCGAGCGAGCGGATACTTTCTTCGGTGTACTGCGCGTTAATTTTGTCGGCCATATTGGGTTAAGATAACTCGTGGTTTTCAGTCTAAAAATAAGATAAATTCAATTTTATTACAAATCAGGCGAAGCCCTCCACAGAATATTTAATGTGATTTCTATTCCCGTACTATACAAAAACTTCACTTACTTTGCGTTTTCATACCGGGTTTTGGTGAAGTGGGAATTAAAAAAACACAATAACCGGAAGGCTACACGCTGGACTGGTTTTTGCTAAATAGTCCTGGTTTATCACGAACTCCAAGCAAAATGTACCAAAGCTGCATCCTTCTAATGCAATCTGCTATATCCTTTTCCCCAACGCTTCGGCCTTCTGTTTTTCGAGCTAAACTTACCCGAAATTTATTTGTGAGTCTGTTTCTGACCTTACTTTTGCTAAACGGCACCAAGGCCCAGACCCCCACTGCCCCGGCCCCCGCGCCGGGATCGGCCCCAGGCCGGCCGTCGGCGCTGCCGGGCACCAACCCCGGAACAACCTCCCCGTTTGGGCAACCCGGTGCTCAACCCCAGAGCCGACCAGCAACCGGCCAGCCAACCAACCGGCCAGCGGCGATATCTCCCGATAACTCCCGGAATCGGGCGACAACCAACAACCCCACCAACGGGCAAACCGCCCGTCCGGGTACGCAGCAACCACGGAACAACACGACCGGGAATCCAACCAACACGACTACGGACGCCAACGGAAACCCGATCCAAACCGATGCTCAGGGCAATGAAGTCGGCGACAACACGGAACTAACCGACGAGCAGCGCGTTCGGGGGCAAGGAGAACAAACCCCCGAAGAAATTGAGCGGGAGCGCATTCGGCGGCGGGTGTTTGGCTACAGCATTTTCAATGGATCGGGTCCGATTTCGTTTGAACCCAACCCCCGGCTTTCGGCGCCCCCCAGCTACGTCATTGGAGCCGAGGACGTGCTCAATGTCCTGGTGTACGGCTTCACGGATTTTAACGCCCAATTGCCCGTCAACCGGCAGGGAAACGTTATTTTCCCCCGCGTGGGACCCATCGCGGTGAGCGGACTGACGCTCGCGCAGGCGGAGGAAAAAATTCGCAACCGGGCTTCCCAGGTAATTGGTGGCCTGAAAGGTAGCGCCTACGGCCCCCAGAATACGTTTTTGCGGGTGACCATCGAGCAGGTACGCACCATTCGCATCAGTTTAATCGGTGAAGTGGCTCGTCCGGGCGAGTACAACGTATCGTCGCTCACGACGGCCTACAATGCGTTGTATTTATCGGGAGGGCCTACCGAAATCGGCTCGTTCCGGAATATTCAGGTCAAGCGCAAAAATAGGTTGATTCGCACCATCGACCTCTACGATTACCTGCTCAACGCGGACAAAAAAGA
>JAJAZB010000150.1 GCA_026785975.1 Cytophagaceae bacterium
CCGAGGAGCAGGATAGAACGCACAAGTTGCAAACTTGCGCGAGTGGGCGGCGGTAAATGCGATTTTGATGTGAGGAAGGCAACGAAGCGGGCACGCGACGGCAAAAGGAAACAGCGAGTTTTCGTTACTTTTACGGCGAATCCGTGTTTCCATGAGCCAAAAAGCCCTTAGACTATCCGAAATCAACCAGGCGGTGAATTTCGATGAGCCAATTGGACCAGACCATCCTTTTTTTACCGATTTTACTGGAGTACGCGGCGAATTCGAAGAACAAATCGTCTACCGGAATCTCAACGTAGATATTGAAGATGAACGGCTTACCTATGACCCGACCATCAACAGCCAGAACAAAGTTCTTTTCTTTCTCGGCGGGATGCGCGGCAGCGGCAAAACCTCCGAATTGCAGAAATACGCCAAAAAACTGCACCACCCCGACTGCTTCTTCTGCGTTACGTGCAACATCGATGACGAACTGGACCTGAACAACCTGGAATACATGGACGTCTTGGTGTTCCAATTGGAAAAACTCACCGAATCGCTGCGGGCGAACGATATTCGGATTGACCTCGGAGCCATGCAGAGCCTTGAAAAGTGGTTCGGCGAGACGGTTCGGGAGGTCAATCGCAACATCTCGGGCGAAGTCGGCATTGAAATCGGCGGCGAAGCCGAAGCGGGCGGTTTCTGGAGCATTCTGAAAATATTCGGGTCGCTTAAGGCTGGCATGAAGGGCAGTTATGAGCGCGCCACGTCGGTGCGCATTACACTAAAAAACCGTTTCGACGATTTTGCCAGTCAATTCGACCGGTACGTGGAAGAGGCCAACGCGGCCATCCGGGAGCAGGGCCTGGGCCAGGAAGTACTGTTCATCGTGGACGGCCTCGAAAAAACCATGACGGCCGAAACCCGCCGGAAAGTCATCCTGGAAGAGTCCAACCGAATCCGGCAAATCAACGCGTACACGCTCTTCACGTTGCCCATCGAACTAATGCGAGAGCGGCAAAAATTAGGGCAATTCGCTTTTGTCGAAACGTTTCCGTTTGTGAAACTCATCGAAAAAGACGGCCAGCGCCGCCCCGATGCCGTCGAGCAATTCAGGGAGTTCGTGTACAAACGAATTGACAAAAGCTTGTTTGAAAGCGAGGAAGTCGTGGACGACGCCATTTGCTACGGCGGCGGCAGTCCCCGCGAACTGCTCAAAATCCTGAAAACGGCCAATGTAGTCACCGACCGTTCCAGAGGCGTGATTGATCGCGCCGCCCTGGACAAAGCCCTCCGACGCCTCGCCAACCAGACGGCCCAGTACCTTAGCCCCGCGCAGTGGGCCACCATCAAAACCGTGGTGCAGAACAACCGGGAGCGGCGCATCACGCCCTTCGACGACACCGTGCAGGACCTGCTCGAACGGCTCATCCTGATGGAATACAACGACGGCAATTACAAACGCCCCAACCCCATCCTCGAACTCTCGGATGCTTACCGCGAATACGTCGAAAACCCTGCCTGAAGAGCTTGAACTCCTCAGCCGCGCCGTCGAGGGTGATACCTTCCATTTCGTCGTCGTGCAGTGGGGGCATTATTCACACATCCAGCGGACCAAAGACCACCTCAGGCAGCAGTACCCCGAACGCCCCGCCCTCTCGCTCCGGGCCAAAGGCCAGACCTACGAAGGGCTGATGGAACCGATTTACCAGCAAGGCGGGGGCTTCGTCTTTTTCGACGACTTCGAGCACCTGCTCGACAACCCCGACCTCTGCGTGGCCTTCAACCAGCGACGGGGAAAACTGGCCCGCCTGCCCCTCAGTGTGGTGTGTTTCATTCCGCCCGGCGCACGATACGTTGAATTATGTATTCGGCGCCTGCCGGATTGGTGGAGTGTGCTAACTTTTTTATTAGAGTTGACGGATGATGTTGCAGAAAACAATGGTTCGGGGCTAAAGAGCCACCAGTTTCAGGAAATCATCAACAGTTCTACCCTCGGTGGCCCACAGCAACAGGAGCGGGTTGATGAAATTCAACGTCTGCAAAAACGGCTTTCGGAAATCAGCGTCGAGTCTCAAAATGCCAAACTACTTGATGCCCTGTTTAGCTCATTACTCGAACTCTGTCGAACCGCCGGTCTTTACCAGCTTGGACTGGCAGCGGCTAATGAATGGCTGAAAATAGCTTTTGGGTTGGAGTACGAAAAAACGGCTCCGGCCACTTACTCCACCATTCTCGACCGAATCGGCACGTTTGAAAAATACCTTGGCCATTTTGACCGCGCCGCTCGCTTGTTGGAGACGGCCCTGGCCGCCAACTTGAAACACTACGGCCCTGACCACCCTACCGTCGCCATCAGCCAGTCGAATCTGGCCACGGTGTACCAGAGTTTAGGCGACTACGTCCGGGCGCGGGACTTGTTGGAGACGGCCCTGGCCTCCGCCTTGAAACACTACGGCCCTGACCACCCTGCCGTCGCCGTCCGCCAGTCGAATCTGGCCAACGTGTACCAGGATTTAGGCGACTACGTCCGGGCGCGGGACTTGTTGGAGACGGCCCTGGCCGCCAACTTGAAACACTACGGCCCTGACC
>JAJAZB010000151.1 GCA_026785975.1 Cytophagaceae bacterium
AAGCATCAGTCACTGGGGTATCAAACTCCAGCAGTGTGGTACGGAAAGGGAATAGAAGGGAAAGAAAAAGTACAATTTCCGGGCTTCATCCAACAAGCCTGAAAACGCTGAAATCCTGTCCAACGATTGGGGAGCACCATAAGCCGCCTCACTCACCACCCGAACCTGCCACAAATCATTCGGCTGCACGGCCCGCACCTGGTTAGCTTCCAGCGTTTCAACGGCTACGGTGTGGCCGTCTTTCGTCATGAATTCCACTTCGTAGGCTATCGCGTTGGCGTACACGTGAACCACCACACCAACGTCGCCTTTCACCAAACCTTTTTCGGGCAGGTCATCGAGCAAAACAGCTTCTTCTAATTCTTGAATTGACGTGTTCATTAGTTTGGATACGCGGTTATAAATCTAAATTTCGTGTTTTCTTCTTCTAAAAGCCAGACGGTCATTACGATAGGACGGCGTTCGATAGGACAACGGAGTAAGCCCTGCACTTTGTATTTTCTGCCGTGTTGCGTTTCCTCAATATCGACCAACTCACCCGTGCAGGCTAAATCCAACAGTGCCGTTTCCAATTCTTCGGGTCGCTCCTGGCTGAATCCAAATCGAATGAAGAACCGACTTTTGTCGCCCTTCGTCCGTTCTTTCAACAGGTATTCGATCAGTTTGGCGGGTGGAATATACGCATTTTCGCAATCGGGAAGTGGCATTTCAGGTCAATTTTTAGCAGCGTTCCAACACGTAAAACATCACCCCCAACCGCACTCACCCCAACACCACCGGCCCATCCTGATTGATACTCGACACGTAGATTTCGCTTTCGATTTGTACGCCCGTGAAGGCCCGCTGCATGGCTTCGCCCACGCGCTTGGCGGTGTCGCGGTCGCGGCTGAGGGCAAACATCGACGGCCCCGCGCCCGAAATACTACAGCCCAGGGCACCGGCGTTGAGCGCGGCGCCTTTCACTTCATCAAAACCCGGAATCAGAATGGCCCGCACGGGTTCGATAATCACATCCACCAGCGAACGGCTGATGAGGTCGTAATCCGATTTCATCAGGCCCGCAATCAACCCGGCCACGTTGCCCATCTGGGTAATTGTGTTTTTGAGCGAGGTTTCCTTCCGCAAAATGTTGCGGGCATCGCGGGTATTCACCTCGATTTGCGGGTGAACAATCGTCGCGAAAAGGTCTTTGGGCGTGTCAATTTTGATGACGTCGAGCGGCGTGTAGCTACGAATGGCCACGAATCCACCCAGCAAACACGGCGCGACGTTGTCGGCGTGGGGTGTACCCGAAGCAAAGCGCTCGCCTTCCATGGCGAAGGGCAGCAAATCGCGCTGACTCAAAGGTCGGCCCATCAACTCGTTGATGGCGAAAACGCCCGCCACCGAACTCGCCGCCGACGAACCCAAGCCACTGCCGAGGGGCATTTTTTTCTTCAGTTCCACCGATACGCCCTGGTCGGAGTTGAGGCGGTGCAGGTAGGCCAGCATCGAAATGCCCACCGTATTTTTGGCGGCGTCGCGGGTGAGGCGTCCATTGTCGCCTTCAATTTTCGTGATTTCGACACCGGGCGTCGCTTTTTTACGGAGGATGATTTCATCGCCGGGGTTATCAACGGCAAAACCAAAAATGTCGAACCCGCAGGCGACGTTGGCGACGGTGGCGGGGGCAAAAACTTTGATGGATTCCATTCAGTTGCAATGGGTTTCAACGAATTCTTTCGGGCTGACGATGCGCACGCCCTCGAAGTGGGAAAAAGTAAAATCCTGGGTGTTGCCGGTTATGAGAAACTGGGCTTTGGCCGCGACAGCCAATTCGAGAAAGCGATTGTCGGGTTCGTCCCGGATGACTGAAAGTCGCTGGGTTGGCTGGTAAAATTCGGCAATTGGCTGTAAGTCGTTTAAAAGAGCAAGTGCCTCGTCGTGAAAAATCACGAACCGATTTAAATTAGGGTATCCGACAAACCGATAATATACAGCCAATATTTCTTCGGAAAGGCAAATAACCCCCCTCCGTTCCACACCGAGGCATTGGCGGACGGCCCGGTACGGAAACGACTCTGGTTTACCAATGACTGAGGAAATGAGAACATTCGTGTCGAGAACTACTCTATTTTTCTCCACGGCGAACTTCTTTTACAATGGCCGTGATTTCCTCCATGGTCATTTCGGATAGTTCGGGATACTGCGCGGCGGTTTTATTAGCGGCGTCTAAGGCTTCCAAAAACTTTTTATACGCCGCTTCCTTCTCGTCCTGCAACACAATCACCTTTACCCGCCCCCGCTTGAATTCCGGGTATTGTTCGGGAATGGCGATGAGGCCGTTCTGGATTTCCGCTTCAAATTCGATGGCTTTCATGGCAGGTTGTTTTCCGTAAAATTACGCCAAATAACTCCCAATCGAAACGATGTCGGCGAACACGCCCGAGGCCGTTACTTCCGCGCCCGCGCCCGGCCCTTTGATCACCAATGGGCGATCCGCATAGCGTTTGGTCGTAAACGAAATCACGTTGTCGGCCCCTTCCATGAAGTAAAACGGGTGCGTCATGCCCACGCTTTTCAGGCCGATTTGCACCTTGCTGTTTTCGAGTGTCGCCACAAACCGTAGCTTCTCCCCCTTTGCATCGGCGGCATTTACCCATTCTTCAAAGACGGAATTGCAATTTTGCAGTTCGTCAAAAAAGGCTTCGACCGTGGGGGCATCGTCGCAACTTTTGGGGAGCAAGGGCGTGATGGTTACGTCTTCGGGTTCGAGCACGAGGCCGATTTCGCGGGCCAGAATCAGGATTTTCCGGGCCACATCCTGCCCGCTGAGGTCTTCGCGCGGGTCGGGTTCGGTGTAGCCTTTGGCCTTGGCTTCCCGCACGACATCGGCAAACGAGACCGGTTCGCCGTTGCGACCTGGCCGGAAGGTGTTGAAAATGTACGAGAGCGTACCCGAGAGTACCGCCTCGATTTTGAGAAAGCGGTCGCCACTCGAAATCAAGCCCTGCAAGGTATTGATGACGGGCAGGCCCGCGCCCACGTTGGTTTCGTAGAGAAACTTGACGCCTTTTTGCAGGGCCAGCCGGTGCCGCCGGGCGTAATCTTCGTACCGCCCCGAATTGGCCACTTTGTTGGGCGTCACGACGGATACACTGGCGTTGAAGAGCGGTTCGTAAAAGTTGACAATCTCTTTGTTGGCGGTGCAATCCACGAAAATGCTGTTCGGTAAATTAAGCGCTTTCACCTGTTCCACAAACTCGACCAGGTTGGCGGGTTGGCCGCCTTCGTCGAGGCGCTCGCGCCAGGTGTCTTTACGAATGCCGTCTTCGTCAAAGAGCATTTTGCGCGAATTGGTCACGCCCACCAGCCGGATTCGCAGGGCTTTGTACTTGCGCAGGTATTTTTCCTGAATCTCCAGTTGGTCGAGCAAGGTGCTGCCAATCAACCCGGTACCAACCAGGAAGATATTCAACGAACGAAGTTGATCGGCAAAGAAACTCTCGTGGATGACGTTCAGGGCTTTCGATAAATCTTTCTTTTCGATGACCACCGAAATGTTCAGTTCCGAGCTACCCTGCGCCGTGGCCACGATGTTGATGCCGTTTTTGCCCAGCACCGAAAACAACCGCCCCGACACGCCCGTACTCTGGCGCATCCGCTCACCCACGACAGCGATAACGGACAGATCGGCTTGAATTTCAACGCCTTCGATGTGCCCCTGGCGGATGTCGTGGGCAAATTCGGCCTCCAGCACTTGCCGGACCTGCGCCGAAAACTTCGGGTCGATGGCAAAGCAAATGGTGTGTTCGGAGGAGGCCTGCGAAATCAGCACGACCGAAATCTGGTGCCGCGCCAACGCCGCAAACAGCCGGGCCGATACGCCCGCCACGCCAATCATCCCGGCCCCCTGCAAGTTGACCAACGCCAGACTATCAATCGAACTGATGCCCGTGATCGTGTACTCGGAGGGCTGCGCCGCGCGGCTCACGACGGTTCCCGCAAAATCGGTGTTGAACGTATTGAGTACCCGAATCGGAATGTTGCGGGCAAAGGCCGGTTGCAGGCTCGGCGGATAAATCACCTTCGCGCCGAAGTGTGTGAGTTCCATCGCCTCGGCGTAGGTGATCGTCGGAATCGTGAACGCGTTGCGCACTTTGCGCGGGTCGGCGGTCATCATGCCATCGACGTCGGTCCAGATTTCAATCTCGCTGGCGTTGAGCGCCGCGCCCACAATCGAAGCGGTGTAGTCGGAGCCGCCACGCCCCAACGTCGTGGTTTCGTCGCGCTCAGTTGAAGCAATAAATCCCGTGATGAGTTGCAGCGAACGATGCCGGGCAAAGTGCTCCTGAATCAGGCGGTTGGTCAGTTCATAATTGACCTCGGCCATGCCAAAATTAGCGTCGGTTTTGATGACTTTTCGGGCGTCGAGGTACTGGCAATCCACGCCCTGGGCGCGGAGGATTTCGTAGATGAGGGTCGTTGAAAAACGTTCGCCAAAACTCACCATCAGGTCGGAGGTACGAAACGAAAATTCCCGGATGAGAAAAACACCGCGCAGTACGTCTTCGAGTTCGTTGAAGAGCGTCATGATGCTGGCCATCACCGCGCCGCGCGTACGGGGTTCAATGAATTCGCGGACGATATCGAGGTGGCGATCAGAGGCCAGTTTGAGCACGTCGCGGTACGATTCGTCGCCCCCGGCGGCCCGCTGGCCCATGTCGAGGAGTTGATTGGTGAAACCGCCCATCGCCGAGAAAACGACGGTGATGGGCTGCTGCCGGTCGACCCGGTCGCGGATGATGCCGACCACCGCCCGAATACTTGCCACCGAGCCAACCGAAGAGCCACCAAATTTTAATACGTTCATGCCGTGGGTAAATGGACTACGGTTTGGTAAAGACCGTTTTAAGTCAGCTTTTTGAGCCGCAAATATAGAGCAAATCCGTCCGGTGGTCGGCCAAGCCCCAAAGATTTTGCCTTTCTGGGGGTGTTTGGGCAACTTTCCCCAGCCCGGCAAACTTCCAGACCGCATTTCGGGTTAACTTCATATTCGCGTCCCGACCACCGGACCGTCGGCGAAAAGCACGACTGACTCCTGTTCACTGATAACTGTTCACTGATGTTAGGTTACCGATTTTCCGACTTTGTTCCCGACGAGCAGCAGGATTCGCTGAAAAGCAAATTCGATCAGTTGCTCAATATTTTCAACCAATTACTTACCATGACCTCCGGCGACGTGTCGCAGGCGATGGCGTGGCTCACCCAACTCGACAAACAGTACAACCTCACCGACGAAAACTACGGCATTGGTGATTTTTTTGAGGATCTAAAACGCAAAGGCTACATCACCGAGCAGGACGGGGAAGGCCAAGTGGTGCTGACGCCGAAGGGCGAGCAAAGCATTCGCAAGCAGTCGCTCGATGAGATTTTTGGGAAACTGAAAAAATCGAATTCCAACGGCAACCACCGGACGCCCTACACCGGCCCCGGCGACGAACTCAACACCGACCGCCGGGAGTACCAGTTTGGCGATGAACTCGACCAGATTGCCATGACGGAATCCATCCGCAACGCCCAGATTAACAACGGGATTGGCGAGTTTATGATGACCGAGAACGACCTCGAAATCATGGACAAGGAGTTCAAAGCCCAGACCTCCACGGTGCTCATGATCGACATCAGCCACTCGATGATTCTGTACGGCGAAGATCGCATCACGCCCGCCAAAAAGGTAGCGATGGCCCTCTCGGAACTCATCATGACCAAGTACCCGAAAGACACGCTCGACATCATCGTGTTTGGCAACGACGCCTGGCAGATTCAGGTGAAGGATTTGCCCTATCTCGAAGTCGGGCCGTACCACACCAACACCGTGGCGGGCCTGGAACTGGCGATGGATTTACTGCGCCGCCGCAAGAACAAAAACAAGCAGATTTTCATGATTACCGACGGCAAGCCGACGTGTTTGAAAGAGGGCATTCGTTATTACAAAAACTCGTTTGGGCTGGACAAGAAAATCCTGAATAAAACCCTGAATCTGGCCGCCCAGTGCCGCCGCATCAAGATTCCGATCACGACGTTCATGATTGCCCGCGACCAGTGGCTGCGCGAGTTTGTGCAGGAGTTTACCAAGGTCAACAACGGCCGGGCGTACTACTCGTCGTTGCAGGGATTGGGCGATTTTATCTTTGAAGATTTCGAGCGGAACCGGAAGAAAAACGTGCGCTAATATTATTTACTATGACAACCATCAGCATTTCTCTGGAAGAAGAAGAAGTGGCTCAGTTAGCCCAAAAAGCGCGGGAGCTTGGCTATGATTCAGTCGGTTCGTTCGTGCAGAAAACCGTCCAACGTCTGTTGGAAACGGAGGAGACGAGCAAAAAGCGTCAACAGCCAAGTGAGCAGGAATTTAGCGAAGCGATGCACTACGTTCTTGAGAAAAATACGGAACTCTACCGGCGGTTAGCATGACCAAACTTCTTCATATTCAACAGGTACTCATCCTTCACGAAAACCTGTTGGCCCAGTCGGGCGGTGGTAGCGGCGTACGCGATCGGTCGGGTCTGGAGTCTGCACTGGCTCGGCCAGAAATGACGTTTGGCGGCGAAGAACTGTATCCAACGCTGGCCGAAAAAGTAGCGGCACTTTGTTTTTCGCTGGTGTTGAACCATCCATTTGTCGACGGCAACAAGCGAATCGGGCACGCGGTGATGGAAGTTACCTTAAAAATTAACGGGCACGAATTAACCGCCCCGGTTGATGAGCAGGAAGCCCTGTTTCTTGACTTGGCAGCCGGAAAACCCGACCGGGAAACGTTTACCGATTGGGTTAAATCTAAATTGACGACGGCATAGTTGGATTACCTACGGTCTTTCACACCAGTTTTGCTTTTTTTAACACCTAAGAACCACTAAATGAGTTCCTACAACGCATTAAAAACGAATCAATTACTCGCCATAAAAAACCTCGGTCAGTTGAAAGGGGCCGGGTACCAACCCAAGTCGATCAAGGATGAATTGCGTCAGAATTTAATCCATAAAATTCAGGCGAAAGAAACCGTCTTTGAGGGCATCTGGGGGTACGAAGATACCGTCATTCCCGACGTGGAGCGGGCCATTCTGAGCCAGCACCACATCAACCTGCTGGGGCTGCGGGGGCAGGCCAAAACCCGCATTGCCCGCCTGATGGTCAATCTGTTGGACGAGTACATTCCGGTGGTGGAAGGCTCCGAACTCAACGACGACCCAATGCGGCCCCTCTCGCGGTTTGCCCTTGATTTGATCGCGCAAAAAGGCGACGAAACACCCGTCGGCTGGATGCACCGCGACGAACGCTACACCGAAAAACTCGCCACCCCCGACGTTTCCGTCGCTGACCTCATCGGCGATGCGGATCCTATCAAAGCCGCAACGCTCAAACTCCCCTACTCCGACGAGCGGGTGATCCACTTCGGGCTGATACCGCGCTCGCACCGGTGCATTTTCGTCATCAACGAATTACCCGATTTGCAGGCGCGGATTCAGGTGTCGCTGTTCAATATTTTGCAGGAAGGCGACATTCAGATTCGCGGGTTTAAAATCCGGTTACCGCTCGATATTCAGTTTGTTTTCACCGCCAACCCCGAAGATTACACCAACCGGGGCAGCATCGTGACGCCGCTCAAAGACCGGATCGACAGCCAGATTGTAACGCACTACCCGAAGTCACTCGAAATTGGGAAGAAAATCACCCTGCAGGAAGCGAAGATTAAACCGGGTCAAAGCGAGCGCGTCGTGACGAATACGTTGGTGTCCGATTTGGTCGAGCAAGTCGCTTTTGAAGCCCGGCAAAGTGAATTTGTGGACTCAAAAAGCGGGGTATCCGCGCGGTTGACAATTTCGGCCTACGAAAACCTGATCTCTTCCGCCGAACGCCGGGCCTTGGTCAATGGCGAGGCCCAAACTTACGTGCGCGTAGCCGACCTGGTGGGCGTGATTCCGGCCGTCACGGGTAAGGTCGAACTGGTGTATGAAGGCGAGGTAGAAGGTCCGGTCATTGTGGCGCAGAACCTGCTGGGCAAAGCCATCAAAACCCAGTTTCTTCAGTATTTTCCCGACCCGGAAAAGCTGAAGAAGTTGCAAAAAAGCAAAAACGGCAAAGCGCCCAGCAACCCCTACCAGAAAATCACGAACTGGTTTGGCGATGGCAACGTGATCGATATTCTCAACGATTTATCCGACAAGGACTACCGCAACCGGTTGCTGACCATCGACGGGTTGGACGATTTAGTTGAACAGTTTCACCCCAAAATCAAGGGGAGCGAAAAGCTATTTTTGATGGAATTTGCGTTGCACGGCATCGCCGAGTTTTCATTGCTCAGCAAAAAGCAGTTGGAGCATGGCTTGCAGTTTAAAGACCTCACCGACAGTCTGTTTTCCATGCCACGCGGCGGCAAATACGAAGATGAAGACGAGGACGAAGACGATAAATTCTAAACCGTATTGGAATGATTCGCACCAAAAATGCCAGCCTTTTGGGCTGGCATTTTTGGTTTCTCAGAGGCTGTCTGAAAACTATGCTTTACCAGCGTAACCCCCAACCCCCTGAAGGGGGCTTTCCAACTTGAAACTTTTTCTTTGTAAAAAGCCCCCTTCAGGGGGTTGGGGGTTACGCTAACAGAATTTTCAGGTAGTTTCTCAGAAATCAAATTCCTTCACGTCGCGGTCATGGAGCAGGTATTTGATAAGTTTCTCGTGCTCCTCGGGCTTTCCCCGAACCGTCCAGTGGCCCGTAATCATGCCCGCACTAACGGTTTGTTTACCCCGAGTTACGCTGACGTTGAAGGTTTTAAAGATTTTCCGGTAGTGCTTAAACCCCGTTGGCGAATACAGGTAAACAATGCGGTAATGACGGGTTTGGCTGGACCGTTCCAGAATAAGTTCAATTCGTTTGAAACCCACCATCACCCCCAGCACAACCAATGTAGCCAACACGGATAGCAGAATATGCCCCTCACCCACCGCCATGCCCAGCGAAGCCGTCACCCAGATAATCGCTGCCGTGGTGAGTCCCTGCACCCGGTCGTCGGTTTTGAAAATCACCCCCGCACCCAGAAATCCAATACCCGTGATGATATTGGCCGCGATGCGATCCGTCTGACCATAACCCGCGTACCCCGACAGGATAGTCAGGATGGTACATCCCAGGCAGATGAGCGTGAATGTGCGTAAACCCGCTGATTTGCTCCGGTACTCCCGCTCGGCACCAATAAGCCCGCCGACCACAAGCGAAGCAGCAAGTTTCAGGATAATTTCGTTCCTCAAAAACTCAAACATATTGGCTTAAGTCCTTAAAAAAATATGCCAATGGTCACTCCGTGCGTATAGTCGCTTTTCGCTAACCGTTTACGACATACCCAGGGAAATTTACCTTTGTGCGCACAGATTATTGAGCCTTACTCACTTTGGTGATCAGGGTTGAACCCATGAGTTTTCCGTTGCGGGAACTCTCCGTTTTCACGACGCCAAAACCGGGTGCAAACCATTCGGTGGCCTGGAAGTTGATGCCAATAATAGTTTTTACACTAGCGTCGTACGTGATTTTGTAACAGTCAAATGTTCCTGCCGGGCTGGTAATCGATTCCTTCCCTTCCACTTTACGGTTTTTCAGCGATACACTCAATCGCATCAGGGCCATTCCCTCGGTTGTGGGTTCAGCGGTCATGTTGGCGTCTTTGAGCGCCATGCCGGGCTGTAAACTGCTTGGGTACTCGGCCATGTTTCCAGTTACCCGCACATCCATGCCCTTCATTCCGCCCATCATCTCGGGGGAAACCAGGTTGCGCAAATCTGCGGAGTACATCCCGCCTTCGCAAATCACGGTCATGTTTCCGGTGCTCATTTGCTCTTTGCCCTTGTTGTTGTACGAGACTGTACTTACGTTCGCTTCGGTCCGGTTGCTGCTATTCTTTACCTCGTTGACCTTGTACACGTTTCGGCCATCGACCTCGCCTTTACGGTCGTAAACGGTCATTTCTACCTCCGCGCCTTTATTCATGAAGTAGTAGTTTTTACAATCCTGACTCAGGGCGTCAAGGTTCGCGCTCAACAGCGCCATCATCAGATTACCAACCAGCAAGGTGCGCATGGAAATAGGGGTGAAAGGACGTGAAAACAGAAATAGGGGTCGGTCAAAAGTAAAGCAAAGCCACCGGTTTACCTGACCAATTAAAAATTTTCTACAAAAATATAATTTTTTTATCAGGATTAATTTACTGACTTTCAATTGTTTATGAGTTTTTAGAAAAGTTCGCTAAAAATTTCTCACGATGGGGAGGTTACATTTTCAACCTCAGCTTTGATATACCCCTGAAAAGTCAACGGAATCATCCTAACTCTTAGCAACCATGCTGACCCGTACTCGTTTATTCGCTCTTTCATTGGTAGCCGCTACTGTTCTGTTTTCTTCCTGCCAGAAAACTGAAATTGAGCCACAAACTTCTATGGAGCAGTCGGGTGCCTTGGCGCAGCCTGCCGAGGCCGTTCAGAGTGGTGAAGAACAACCGCCTGTCCTCCCAATGATCAGAAAATAATAGCCGCGTGGAACAGCCGTGCTGTCCGCCCCGATACGAATCAAGAAATTGCAAGAACGCTTCTTTTCTAATATTGCACTTTACTGCCTCCACATGGTTTAGTGCCTTTTGCCAAAAGATCAACCTCCGGTGTCACCGCTAAAAGACACTGGGGGTTTTTGGCGTTTTAGACGAATGTGTGTTATTTTAGGGCAAGATTGCAGCCTTCGTACCCCGTGATCCAGTCGTATGCGCTCAGCCTTCACCCGATTCATCCTCTGGTTGTGCCTTTGGGGTAGTAGCC
>JAJAZB010000152.1 GCA_026785975.1 Cytophagaceae bacterium
GAGTTGCGTACGCCTTGCAGATTTCCGGGTAGGAGTTCATTTATCATGGTTTCTGCAGTGATTCGGCGGGGTAAATAATGTCATTCCGGCCTGTCGGGGGACAGGCCACCACCGCGGTCTGTCCCCTGACAGACCTCGATCCGTCCGATCCGTCCTTCAAATTCCGGCCCATCAGGGGACAGGGCCGGGGTGGTACTCCCATCAAAACTGATGAAACCCCTGCGAGACAAACTCCAACACCGTCGGCAGGGCCGCCCGCCAATACGTCCAGGTGTGGCCGCCGTCGCGGGTGCGGAACTCGTGGGGAATTTCCTTTTTGCGCATCGCGATGTGCGCCAGGCTGTTGCCTTCGTACAGAAAATCATCATCGCCGCAGTCGATGTACCAGCGCACGGCTTTTTTCTTATCGTCGGGTACGGCGTTGATCAACGTGATGACGCTCTGCCGGTTGTAGTAGGCTTCGATCTGTGCATCGGTGGCGTCGGTGGCGTCGCGGCGTACCCGCGTTTTGGCCTCTTCCAACGTCAAAGGCCCCGTCGCCGCGCTGAGCGGACAGGCCGACGAGAACAATTCGGGGTGGTGCAGGGCGTAGGTAAACGAACCGTCGCCGCCCATGGATAGGCCCGCCACCGCCCGATACCGCTTTTCGCCCTTGATCCGGTAGCGCTTTTCAACAACCGGCATCAGTTCCTCAAAAAAGAAGTCTTCGTACCGCCATTCGCCCTTGGCATCGTTGGCGTAACCCCGCTTGCCGGTATTGGCGTCGGGCATGACGATAATCATTGGCGTGGCCGTGCCTTCCTTGATGGCTTTGTCGGCGATGGTGAGTACTTCGCCAAACTGCACCCAACCGGTGTGGTCGTCGCCACCGCCGTGCAGCAGGTACAGCACCGGGTAACTCCGTTGCGAAGTTTCGTAATCGGGGGGCAGGTAAATGGCGTATTTCCGTTCACCCTTCAGGATTTTGCTCGGTAGCGTCACGTTGTCGATGACCTTGCCCATTTGGGCAAACAAGAGGGTCGGGAAAAGCAGACCGGCTGCCGCGAGGATGAGTTTTCTCACTGGATGCGTGGTTAGAGGTTTTTTGAAGGGTGAAAACTACGAAGAGTTTGTTCAGCAAAATTCGCAACGGCCCAATTTTTATAGCACGTTCTTTTCAAGTTTAGGTTTAGTAAGATTCCTGGTGTAAAAAGACAACGTACCCCACAAGGCTTTATCAAAAGCAGCGTTTTTTCTAAAGAGAACGTACCCTATTTTCCAAAGAACAATACTAATCAATAAGGCATCCCCCATCGTCCGGGCAATTACTTTGCAACTTATGAATGAGCATCTTGAGCCTACCAATCTCCCTCCCGCTGAAAACGAAATTTTAATGCCGGAAGAATCCACCAACCTGTTACCCCGGGCCGTTTTGCGGGCCAATACACCCGTCCTGCTGGATGGCGAGTGGCAATTCGGGCTGGACCCCGACGATAAGGGTCTGGGCGATGGCTGGCATCTCGGTCATGCCTACCAGTACACGGCCCAGTGGCCCGGCTCGATCGAAGCCCACATGCTCGCCGCCAGAAATCAACCCCAGTTGGCTGGCTGGCATGATAAAATCGTGGCGTGGTATGAGCGGGAATTTATTTTACCCGTCGCCAGCGAGCCACGGCCCCAAACCATGTTTCAACTTACGTTCGGGGCCTGCGGGTTCGAAACCCGCGTGTGGCTCAATGGCCGGTTGCTGCGTACCATCGAAGGCGAAGAGGTGCATTACGGCGAGTACACATCGTTTTCGTACGAGCTCAGTGCGGAATATCTGCGCCCGGTCAATCGGCTTACCGTGCGCATTGCCGACACGATGGACGCCGATATTCCGCGCGGCAAACAGGAATCGCACGTGTACAAACGCGGCGGTATCTGGTACCAAACGTACACCGGGGCCGTGCGGAGCGTGTGGATCGAGCCGATTGAACGCAACCGGTTGCGCTCCCGCGTGGGCGTCGTCAGCGTGGTTGAGGACCAACTCGTGCGGTTCAACCTGATGCTCCGAATTAACGATCCGGGTGAATATACCGTCCGCCTGCAGGTTTTCGAGCGGAGCCGGAAGGTCACCCAGGCGCTGGCTACGTCGGAATTTCCGCTGCGGCTCGAAGCCGGGCAGAAGCAGCAACGCCTCGCGCTGGAGGTGCCCGGTGCCCAACTCTGGTCGCCCCAGGCCCCGACGCTTTACCGACTCGTTGCCCAGCTCATCGATTCGAGCGGGTACGTGGCCCAGATTGAAACGCTTTTTGGTCTACGAAAAATAGAAGCACGCGGCCGTTACGTGTACCTCAACAATGCGCCCGTGTACCTCGACGGGATACTTTACCAACCCGGCACGGCGACGTTTGAAGAAATGAAACGGCACATGCACGCCATGAAAGTGCTCGGCTGCAACCTGGTGCGGGTCCACATCGCCGGGATCGACCCGCGCATTTATAACCTGGCCGATGAAATGGGGCTGTTGCTGTGGATCGAAGTGCCCAGTCCGCATCGGTCGAGCCATCGGAGCCGCCAGGAACATCAGGCGGAACTGCTGAGGATGCTTGCGTTGATCGAAACGCACCCCTCGGTAGTCATCTGGAGCCTTTACAACGAAGACTGGGGTGCCCAGGATATCGCTACCAACGAGGAAACCCGCCGCTACATCGTCGAGATGTATCACTACATGATGATCAACCACCCGCAGTTTTTGGTAATCGACAACGATGGCTGGCACCACATTTCCCGGGAGGGTCGGTTGAAGTCCGACCTGCTAACGGCCCACCTGTACACGCCGGACGTAGTTCGGTGGCGTGACTTACTCGACCGGTTGTCGGCGGGGCAAATGGACGGGGTGGCCGCGTACCCGCTGGTGGTGGGTGATCCGTTTTTCTACCGGCGGCAGGTGCCCCTGGTCGTCAGTGAATGGGGCGGTTTTGGGTTTGCCGATTACGGCGGACCTCAGGAAGGCCAGGAGCGCACCGATCGCATCCGGCTCTTTAAGCAGGAACTTCGGCGCCGTTCGATTGCCGGGGACGTGTACACGCAGGCCACCAACATTGAAGACGAGCGCAATGGACTCATCGACCCGCATACGGGCCAGTTGACCGTGCCCCCCGGCTTACTCAATTCGGGCGAAATGCCGGTGGAATAATGTTACACAAAGCGGTTAATTTTTCCTTAAAAAACAACTCGTAGAGGCAATCCCTTGCGGTTGCCCGGTAGCGGATTGGAACCACCCCCCGGCTGGGCAACCGCAAGGATTGCCCCTACGAGTTGGAATTGATTTTTACGTAACATCAGTTACCGCAGCCAACCGCGTTTTTTCATCCGTTCCAACACTTTTTGACGGGGAAGCTCTTCTATCGTTCCGTGGTGGCCTTTCAGGGTTCGGGCCGCCCAGAGCGCGTTGATGATGGCTTCTTCGGTTGCTTCGAGGACGGCCAGAAAAAGCGGTGACATGGCCTCGTTGCTCAGTTCTTCAAGGGTTTGCACGTTCGGCGCATTCAGCGGAACGCGTACTTTCTCATTCGTTGAAAAAACCAGCACGTACTCCCCCGAACCGTTGGACGCAATGCCCCCCACCCTGGCCAGCGCCGACCAGGCGCGTTTGGCGAGTCGTTCGAGGTTGCGGGCGGTGATCGGGGCGTCCGTCGCGACGACTACCAGGCAGGAGCCATCGGCGGGATCGTTGAGCTGATCGCCCAGAAAGTATTTGCCCAACTCCACCCCGAGGGGTACGCCTTTGATTTCGAGCACCCCGCCGAAGTTCGTCTGCACCAGTACCCCCAGCGTGTAGCCGCCACTCTTGCGGGGCAACACCCGTGAACTCGTGCCGATGCCGCCCTTCCAGCCAAAGCAAACCGTGCCCGTACCCGCACCGACGTTGCCTTCGGCCACCACACCCGATTTTGCGTTTTTCAGCGCGTCGAGCACGTGTTCTGGTTTGACGTGCCGACCGGCGATGTCGTTCAGAAACCCATCGTTGGTTTCGCCCACCACGGCATTGACGGAACGCACGCGCTCGTTGCCGGGCTGAGCCAGGGTGTGCGAAATTAGTCCGTCCATCGCCGCCGGAACCGACAACGTGTTGGTCAGGACAATGGGCGTTTCCAGGTTCCCCAATTCGTTGATCTGACTGATGCCGGCCATTTTGCCAAAACCGTTTCCAACAAACACCGCCGCTGGCACTTTTTGCTGGAATAGATTCCCCGGATGCGGCACAATGGCCGTTACGCCCGTCCGAACGCTATCGCCGCGAATCAGCGTCACGTGCCCGACGCTCACCCCCGGCACGTCGGTGATGGCATTCCACGAGCCGGTTTTCAGAATGCCAATGGTCAGCCCGGTGTCTCGAAACCGGGATTGCGCCAGCAGGTTTTGCATAAAAAAGAAGAATAAAAATCCCGAAAGCAGATACGTTTTCATGTTAGGGAAAATTGGACCGGGAGCAACTTACGCAATTGATCGGTGTTGGTCAAGCCGATATTTTACTCGTCTTCTGCGTATCTTGGCTTCTACATTTCTCCTCAACTTCACTCCTTTCCCTACTTTTCATGCGCAATTTCGTCCTGAATTCCGCCCGTTGCTGGGTCATCTGGCTGCTGGCCCATCCTGCTTTTTCCCAGAACGCGCCGGAAAGTCGCTACAACCGCCAGGAAGTGCTCATCACCATGCGGGACGGAGTCCGGTTGAACACGGTCATTTTTACGCCTAAAACCAGCGCTGAATCCCTCCCGTTTCTGTTCCGGCGGACACCCTACGGCGTGAGCGAGTCGCCGGGTCCCGACCAGACGACTTACGTCAAAGACCTGGCCGACGAGGGCTATGTCTTTGTTTATCAGGATATTCGGGGACGCTACAAATCAGGCGGGAGTTTTGAAATGCAACGGTTTTCGCGTGATCCGAAACAGGCAAAGGCCATCGACGAAAGTACCGATACCTACGACACCATCGAGTGGTTGCTCAAAAATATACCCAACCACAACGGCCGCGTGGGTATGTACGGCATCTCGTACGACGGTTGGACGGCCGTCATGGGGGCCATCGACCCGCACCCGGCACTCAAAGCCGTTTCGGAGCAGGCCACCCCCGCCGATATGTACCTCGGCGACGATTTTCACCACCAGGGGGCCTTCCGGCTGAGTTACGGCATGGAGTACGCGTTCAGCGAAGAGGCTTCCAAACAGGACACGCTTTTTCCGTTTACCACCTACGACACCTACGACTGGTACCTCAAACTGGGGCCGCTGTCGAATGTCAACAAGAATTATTTCCGTCGTAAAATTCCGACCTGGAACGACTTCGTGCGGCATCCCAACTACGATGAATTCTGGAAAAAACAGGCCCTCGTTTCGCGCATCACCAAACCCAAAGTTGCCATTCAGAATGTGGCGGGCTGGTGGGATCAGGAGGATTTTTACGGACCCCTGAAAGCCTACGAAACCTGGGAAACCGGCGACGCGGCCAACCAGAATTTCCTGGTGGTTGGCCCCTGGAATCACGGCGGCTGGGGCCGGGGCGAAGGACGAAAACTGGGCAACATCAGCTTCGACACCGCCACGGCGGTCACGTTCCGGAAAACCATTCAGGCACCGTGGTTTGCATTTCACCTCAAGGGCAAGGGCGACGGGAAATTTGCCGAAGCGATGACGTTTCAAACCGGCTCGAATACCTGGAAAAGTTACCCCAACTGGCCCCCAAAGGAATCCGTAAAAACCAACCTGTACCTTCAGGCCAACGGGCGGCTTTCGTTTGAAAAACCCACCAGTACCGCGCCCGAAGCCTTCGACAGTTACATCTCGGACCCGGCGCACCCGGTTCCCTACCGCACCCGCCCCATCGAACAGACCTACGGGCCGGGTTCGCGCTGGTCGACGTGGCTGACGGAAGACCAGCGTTTTGTGCAAAATCGCCCGGACGTACTTTCCTGGGAAACCGAAACTCTGACCGAGGATTTGACCGTGACGGGTACACTCCTGGCCCGGCTGTTTGCCGCCACCACGGGTAGCGACGCCGACTGGGTCGTGAAACTCATCGACGTGTACCCCGAAACGTACCCCAAAGAACCCCGGATGGCCGGGTACCAATTGATGGTCGCCAATGACGTACTGCGGGGCCGGTTCAGGAAGAGTTTTGAAACGCCTGAAGCCCTCACGCCCAACCGGATCGAACCCTTCACCGTGGATTTGCACGCGTTGAACCACGTTTTTCAAAAAGGCCACAAAATCATGGTGCAGGTACAGAGCAGTTGGTTCCCGCTCATCGACCGCAATCCCCAGACGTTTGTGCCCAACATTTTCGAGGCC
>JAJAZB010000153.1 GCA_026785975.1 Cytophagaceae bacterium
CAATTTGGCTGGGCGGCGTTTTAAAGTCGTCGGATGATAAAAAAAGTCATCCGACGACGGGCCAAATGCTGCTCACTGCGTTTCAAATGAATACGTATGAAAACAGTACTGCTCTTTTTTCTGGGTAGTGTTCTGGTGTTCAAGGCGGTCGCCCAGGATACTCCGACCAAATCGGTGGAAGAAATTTTTCAGCAGCGTAACCCAACCCACGCCCGTGCGCTGTTGGCGGGCAAATCGGTGCGCTACCTGGCGCTCGATTATCCGGGTGGGCGCAAGCGTTTTTTCGCCGGTGACCGCATCCGTTTTCGCCTGCGCGGTGCGCGTACCCGCTACGACGACGTTATTCAGAGCGTCAGCGATAGTAGTTTCTCGTTTCTAACGTTCAACGAAATCACGCAGCGCGGCGAAACCGTCGACTTCCGCCTGCAGGACGTGGCCAACGTGCGCGTCACCCGCCGGGTGCCTTTCATAAGTCAGGGCATGGTGTTGTTTCCCATTGCCGGGATTCTGTACTTCGTTTCGGACGTTTTTCATCCCCGCAGTGGCAGCGAAAAAGCCATCACCACGGGTACGGCGGTCGTCACCGGGTCGCTGTTTGGGTTGGGTTATCTCGGTCACCGGCTCACGTTTCCCACCTACAAACTCAAACCCAACGGTCGCAAGCGGCTCAAAGTACTCCGCACGTACTGAGCACTGATTCTGCGTTTGGGATAATTTTTTGACTTTAAAAACTCTCTCTCCCAGATTTTAAACTCCAAAAGGTTTCCCATAGCTTTGGCCCTGAATCGCACCAATCGCTTAGTTTTCGTTGAAAAACCTTCTTTTGCACCGGGTTACCCAACCATTTCGGGTCGAAATAAACCTGCCTGCCTCCAAATCTGAAGCCAACCGGGCGCTGATTCTCAACGCGCTGACGGGGAATAAAGCCCAACTTTCCAATCTCTCGGAAGCCCGCGACACCCAAACCATGCTGCGGTTGCTGGCCTCCGCCGACCCCACCGCCGACGTGCTCGACGCGGGCACGACGATGCGTTTTTTAACCGCCTATTTTGCCGTCACGGGCCAGCATAAACTTCTCACCGGTACGCCCCGGATGTGCGAGCGACCCATCGGGATTCTGGTCGATGCCCTGCGCACCCTGGGCGCGCAGATTGAGTGCGTTGGCCGCGAAGGCTACCCGCCGCTGCGTCTCGGCGGCTTTGCCTATTCGGGCATCAATCGGTTGAAAATCAGGGGAGACGTGAGTAGTCAGTTCATCTCCGCGCTGTTGATGATTGCTCCCCGCTTGCCCGAAGGTCTGACTTTGGAACTGACCGGTGAAATTGGCTCGCGGCCCTACATCGACATGACGCTCCGGCAAATGGCGGCGTTTGGCGTACAGGCCGAAGCTGATTGGGATTCCCGGCTGATCCGGGTTCCGGCCCAGGCGTACAAGCCCGTAAATTATGCCGTTGAAAACGACTGGTCGGGGGCCAGTTACTGGTTTGCGATGGTGGCGCTCGGGCCGGAGGGTTCCGAAATCACCCTGCCGGGTTTGGCGCAACAATCCTTGCAGGGCGATCACGTCATCGTGGACATCATGGCCCGGCTCGGCGTACATTCACAATTTACCGGGCGCGGTTTTTTGTTGAAAAAAGTCGCGTCCGAATCCCGTTTCGAATGGGATTTCACCGACTGCCCCGACCTGGCCCAAACCGTGGCGGTTGTCTGCGCGGCAAAGGGCATTGAGGCTTATTTTACCGGTATTGAAAGTTTGAAAGTCAAAGAAACCGACCGGGTTTTTGCCCTGCAAACCGAACTGCGCAAGTTCGGCGGCGACTTGGTGGAAACCGTGCCCAATGAACGGTACGAGGTTAAACCGATGAATTCTCAATTTTCAATTTTCAATTTTCAATTTTCAATTCATACCTACGACGACCACCGAATGGCGATGGCCTTCGCGCCACTGGCGATGCTCACCGACGTGGTGATCGAAGAACCTGGCGTCGTGGCCAAGTCGTTTCCCAGGTTTTGGGAAGAAATGGGTAAGATTGTAAAACAGGATTTAAGCAACGCGGGGTAGCTACGAACTTTAGTTCGTAGAAAAGCAGCAGAAGACGTGATTTCCGAGCCGTTTTACGAACTGAAGTTCGTAGCTACCCCACCGCTGAATTAACCAAAAAACAATCCCGAATACTCGGGACAAAGGCTGGCTATGACTGAACAAAGCAAAACGTTTTTGTACGAATACCTCAACAATGCGTCGCCCACTGGGTTTGAAGCCGCCGGGCAGCGCATCTGGCTCGATTACCTGAAACCATACATCGACGATTACCTCGTGGACGTGTACGGGACGGTGGTGGGCATTGTGAAACCAGCCGACGAATCTAAAAATTACAAGGTCGTTATCGAGGCGCATTCCGACGAAATCTCCTGGTTTGTCAACTACATCGGCGACGATGGCTACCTGACCGTGCGCCGCAACGGGGGTTCCGACGCAGTGATCGCCCCGTCGATGCGGGTGAATATTTTCACCAAAAAAGGCATTGTCAGGGGTGTTTTCGGCTGGCCCGCCATCCACGTGCGCGACACCGCCAAAGACACCGTTCCCAAAGTGGTCGATTTGTTTATCGATTGCGGTTTTGCCACTAAAAAAGAAGCAGAAGAAGCGGGGTTGCACGTGGGCTGCGTCGTGACGTTTGCCGATGAATTGACCGAACTCAACGACCGTTTTTACGTGGGCCGCGCCCTCGACAACCGCATGGGTGGTTTCATGATCGCCGAAGTGGCCCGGATGCTCAAGGAAAACAACGTGCAGTTGCCCTTCACGCTGTACATCGTCAACTCGGTGCAGGAAGAAATTGGCCTGCGCGGGGCCGAAATGATTGCCCGCCGACTCCGGCCCGACCTGGCCATTTGCACCGACGTAACCCACGATACGCAGTCGCCCAAGTACAACAAAAAAGAGCAGGGCGACCTCAAATGCGGCGATGGGCCGGTGCTCTGCTACGGCCCGGCGGTGCAGAACAACGTGCTCGATTTCATGATTAACGTGGCGCAGGAAAAGGCGATCCCCTTCCAACGCCAGGCCGTGAGCCGCTCGACGGGTACCGATACCGACGGCTTCGCGTATGCCGCCGAGGGCATCGCGTCGGCGCTGATTTCACTACCCCTCAAGTATATGCACACCACGGTTGAGACCGTCCACAAACACGACGTGGAGCAAGTCATTCAACTCATGTACGAGGTGTTGCTAGCCCTGAAAGGCGATGAAGATTTCAGGTATCTAAAGTGAATTGAAAGTTGAAAGTTTTTAGCCTTGAATTTTCAATTTTCAACTTTCAATTTTCAGTTTATTTGCTCTTCAACACCCAGGCATCATTGCCCATCTCGGCCCGAACCTGATCGGCCAGTTGGGTCGCGGCGACCTCCTGATCGAGTTCGGCGACCGCTACCCGAATCAACCCTTTACCCACTGGATACAGCAATATGACCTGTGGGTAGCCCTTTTTCTGAAGTTTCTTTTGAAAACTGAGCGCGTTACTTTCCTCCTCAAATCCGCCCACAACAACGTAATAATTACCGGGCGCAATGGCTCTTTTTCCTGGCTGAGCACGTACATTCATCGACACGACCGATAGTTTAGCCCCATTTTCGGCGGGTTGCATTTCCTCCACCGCCGTTTTTACTTTGGCCGGTACAGCGGCAACTGGCTCGGCGGGTTTGGGTACGGGAGGTTTCGGAGTCGTCTTCACACTCCGCTCGGGCGTGGTCTTTGGTTCGGCCACTGCCGGGGTCGGTTTCTTTTCGGCGCGCTCCATTTTGGGCGCATCTTCTGATTGCGCCGACTGGGGTGGAACGGTGGGTGCTGTACGTTTAGCTACCTCTTCAACTGGCTTTTTGGCGAGAACCGGCCCTGACGCTGAGGTCGGACCCGGGCCGATAACCATTCGTGATTTTCGGTATCGGTTGACCCACGTTTTACGCAGGCGAATGTTGATTCCCAGCGCATTATCGAGGAGTTGCCCCCGGTCCCAGCCTACGGCCGTGCTCAGTTCGGTGCCTTCCAGAAAAGCCAGATTGGTGGCGCAACTCAGGTAAGCCGACCATTGATTGCGCTCCGGCGAATACGCTACGTCGTAGGTGCCCGCATTTTGGGAATACGACACTTTCCCGCTAAACGAAATGGCTTCGGACAACCGCCCCGCCAGGCCCAGGTGCCACACCCGCACGCGGTTATTGCTCGTAAAACCCCCACCCGCTGCGGGAAGATCGTTGCGTAACTCGCCATTGGCGGTGATGAACGGTGTGCCCAACGTACGCCCAAAGTACGACCACCCATCCCGGTATTGCCCGTGGTTAAAATAGTTATCGCGGCCCCGTTTCAAGGGCAGATTTCCGTCGTGATCTGCCCCACCCTGACTCATGGTGTATAAATATTCAAGTGTAAGTCGTTGTAATCGAGGGACAACTGAGGGCTGACGGCGGTTTTGCCAACTTACCCCGTTTAGCCCATCTTGAATGTTGATTAGCCGATACAGTGACCCATCTTCGTAAATACTTTGCCGGTACAGGAGTAGCGAAGAATTACGTAAACTGATTTCAATCGCACCATCGACGGTTCCTAAGTGATTACCAACGTGATTACCGCCATCGAAATCATTCCCAAACCGGTCGTTGTCACCCGCTACACTTTTACCGGATACGACAAACCAGTACGCCTCCAGACTGGATGGTAATTTTCCGTTGGTGGAATAAAAAGGTGACGTTCCGCCCCACTGCACCTGGTGATTGAATCCGCCGTGGAGTTTTACCATCCAGTTGGGTTTACCGAAGCGTAGGTAAAACGATTTTTGATGCAGATAGCCGTTTTTGACGAAAGGACGGGAGTTTTCAAAAAAACCGTGGGCAAACGTGCCCTTAAAGCCAACAATCGATTTCGCGGGCCAGTAATCAGGAATACTAATCTGAAGTTTTGGAACCGGCAGGGTGTTTCCCGACCAAATGAAAGCCCCCGAAGTCAGGAGGGTATCGACCAGCCCGAACACCTCGCGCCGTCGCCCGGCGTACACTTCAAAAGGCCAAAGCCGAACTTTTACGTAGGCTTCGGGGACGAATACCTGCCAGGTTTGGCCGGGCGTGTTCAGTACGACGTCCAGCCCATAGCCAACATCCACTGATTTTCGTTTGGCCGAATCCGGCCGGTAGTCTGTGTAAATCCCTCCCCGTAAAACGCCCGCTGCTGGCCTGTTCGGAACAATTCCGTATTGGTTGGCCCGTAGCCAGAATGGAGTTGGGCCTTGCGGGGAAAAGTAACTCCCAGCTTCAATAAAGGATCGTGTTTCGCGTAAAATCAGTGTTTGCGCCGACAACTGGTGGGTAACCAGTGCCATAATCGCGAATAAAGCAATACGCCGCATGGAATGAAGATTACATTTGAAAGGCGGGGACTGTTGACCGAACACGACGAAAATTACTCAAAATTTGTGCCATTGCAAGCAAATGAAATTTGTACGAAACCAAATTCGGGCGGGTTGCGTCGCAGAAACGGTCGAAGCAGTCGAATTAGCGCGATAGTCCGGGCGGTTTGCGAGTGCGTGGAATTAGTAGTCGACCTGGCAAGAGTTGGTAAAGTACAACTGACCTACTCTCCTATTTTTGAGCCGGCATTATTCCATCTGGTACGGCCTTCCGCCTGATTCGTCTGAATGATGGCTTTGAAGTCGTCACGAGTCTGGGGTATAATCTTTTGGGACAACGAAAAAATAGGACCGGTGATCGCATTGCTCCCTTTTCTGAATTCAGCATTGATAAAACCGGACAGTATCAGTTGACTATCCCCGGCACCGGGCAATTTAAAGAAAACGATAAATTAGTCATCCTGCCCAAAACCGGACATTCAGGAATTGTTTTAATCTTTGCGACGGTTCTGTCCGGAATTCTCTACATCGGCGGCTTGGTGTTGAGCCTGATTTCGCTGATTAACAACTGATTGTCTAACCATTTATTTAAACCAACTCATGAAAAAGATTCTCATTTTCTGCACAACGTTCCTGTTTTCTGCCCTCTTTCTCCAGTTCACTTCCGCAATCAAACCAAAAAAGGGCTGGGTCAAAATTTTCGATGGCAAAACGCTCGACGGCTGGAAATCCGCCGAAAATCCAGCCACGTTCAGTGTGCAGGATGGAGCCATCGTGGTTTTCGGACCACGCGCCCACTTGTTTTACGACGGGCCAGTCGGCAACCATGATTTCAAAAATTTTGAATTTAAAGCCACGGTCATGACCATGCCCGGTGCCAACTCCGGTATGTTTATTCACACCGAGTACCAGGATACCGACTGGCCCAAGAAAGGCTACGAAATTCAGGTCAACCAAACCCACACCGATTGGCGCAAAACCGGTAGCGTGTACGCCCTCCAGGACGTGAAGGAAGTTTTTGTGAAAGACAACGAGTGGTACACCGAGCACATCATCGTGCAGGGCAAGAAAGTCACCGTCAAAATCAACGACAAGATCATCAACGAGTACACTGAATCCGACGACCGCACCGGCGCGAAACGCCTCAGCCGGGGTACCGTGGCGCTGCAAGGTCACGACCCGAAGAGCAAAGTGATGTACAAAGATGTGATGGTGAAGGTGTTGCCGGATTGAACAAGCTCGTTTTAAACCAAAAAAGAGCGACCCGTGAGTCGCTCTTTTTTGGTAGGTTATTCAACTCGAACCAGTTTAGGATTTTGTGCTGAGTAGGTTTGTCCTATCTTTTTGTCATCCTGAGCTTGTCGAAGGATCTTGTTGGTCCTTAGGAACGCCGCTAAGATCCTTCGACAAGCTCAGGATGACAAAATTCGTTAAGATGATTTTTTTGAAACGTAGAAAATTTTAGAATCTCCACTTTTTCCTTTCCCACAAATCCGCACTAAACCCTGCTCCGATCATCGGGAAGGAATGAAGTCGATTAAAATTGTAGCGGGCGCTTAAGAAAAGTCGGCTGTTCCAATTAGGTATGAAAGGAATCTGGAATTCAACCTGGACAGGTATGTTCAGAACAAATGTTGAATCCTCGTCAACCGAAACACCCAGAAATCCTGATTTCACACGAATGGGTTAAACAATCAGTATCGAGTTGAGACCGGCAGATAACACCACCCTTTTGCCTGAATTATTTAACCGAAACGCTTTCCCCAACCGGAATCCGTAATAACTGTGTTCGTGGCGGAGGTACCCTTTTGAAAAGAAGTACTGTATCTTTTTCTGGTCTATCGCATCGCGAAAATTGAGCATTCCTATTTCGGGTGACAACCTCCAACCCTTCAAGGTTTCAATATTAAAACTACCCGCCGCATAAAACGTTGGCCCCAGCATTTTTTCGGGCTGGGTTGGAAATCCCAGGCCGATGCTCGGATCGAAAGTAACTTGCTGAATGCGGAGTTGCGCCTGGGCGGGCGATACCAAGCTGATTAGCAGAATAATACGGAGCGGGCAAAGGTTCATTGATTTTTAAGTTTTATCGTGAAAAACCCGCATCGACTCCGCAATCTCCTCTAATTTCTCGGCTGTAAAATCATCCCGGTAAATTTCCCGGAACGTTCCGGCCCGAATCTGGCCCTCCGTCCAACCCGGATTGCGGCGGCGCAGGCGGTCGCGCACGGCTTGCTGGCCCAAATCGGCCATTTCGCAGGCCATGCGGAGGCGTGCTTCCGGCGTTTTTTGCTGGATGATTCGCGCCTGGAGTCGGCGGATTTCGAGTGGGGTATCTTCAGGCCAATGAATCATAGCAGGCTGTACGTGTTGAGGTTCAACTTTTTGATCCAGCTTTTAATATACTCCCAATCAAGTTCCTGGCAGTTTTCCAACATATTCCTGATGTCCCTGGCCTGTACTTCACTGAAAAGCTCCTGAATCCAAATGAGTTTTGAAAGGATTAAATCTTCCGGCGCAACAATCCAGCATTCGGTATTCCAAACTTCGGCGCGCTGACGACGGCTGAATTCCATCCGGCGGTACTCGGTGTTGTTACGAACCATAAAATCGATTTTCCCACCCGACCGGCCGTCAAGAACGTTGAACATTCCCCGCCGCCTGACTTCTATCTCTACGCTGGGGCGGTGAAAATAATAGTCCCCAGCAAAGATTTCCGCTAAATCATCCACTTGTTCCTCCGTCAGTTCGATGACCAAATCAATGTCCCTGGTGGTGCGCGACGGCACGTACAACGCCAGGGCCATGCTCCCCGAAAGCATATAGGCAATGTTTCTTTTTTCGAGTTCCGTGCATACGTAACGAAGCAGTTCTTCCATGAAGTTGTTTAGAATTTTGCAAACGCAGTGTTGGCGGGTC
>JAJAZB010000154.1 GCA_026785975.1 Cytophagaceae bacterium
CCCCCAGCCCCTCTCCACCGGAGAGGGGCTGGGGGTGAGGCTAAGCGAAAGTCCTGTTTGTAAAGCTAAAATCTGGGTAAAGTTAGCCCTCCATCCACCATAATCACCTGCCCGGTTGAATAGGGAAAATCCCCTCTGACCAGCGCGGCAACGGCTTTGCCCACGTCGTCGGGGAAACCCCAGCGTTTTTGTACGGTCAATCCGTCTTCGATGAGCCGGTCGTATTTGTCGGTCACGCCCGCCGTCATGTCGGTTTTGATGACACCGGGTCGCACTTCATAAACCGGAATGTCGTACTCACCGAGCCGAGCCGCAAACAGTTGGGTGGTCATACTCAGCCCGGCTTTGGCCACGCAGTATTCTCCCCGATTGACTGACGCGACCGTGGCCGAAATGGATGAAATGGTGATGATGCAGCCGGTGAAATCGGGTGTTTCAGCCTTTTGTTCAACCATCCAATTCGCCGCCGCTTGGGTTAGAAAATAAGTGCCTTGCAGGTTGGTCGAAAGTACGTACTGAAAACTTTCTTCCGTCGCTTGTAGAATATCCCGGCGTTCTTTGGGGGCCACGCCCGCATTATTCACCAAAACGTTCAGGCGACCAAAGTGCGCTTTAATTTTGGCCAACATATTCGTCCGCGCTTCGGTCGAGGCAATATCGCCGGGGCAGTAAATTACGTCGCCGCCAAACATTTTCAGGCGTTCAAGAACTTCCACAACGGATTCTGCCGGGCGCATTCCATTGATGGCGAGGTCAAAACCGGCCTTCGCCAGATGTTCAGCAATCCCCAACCCAATACCCCGGCTACCGCCGGTTATGAAGGCTACCTTTTTCATACTGAGTGACTGAGTGAGGGAGTGACTGAGTGAAGGACTGACTGAGTGAAATAGGCTATATTTTTCTCACTCAATCACTCCCTCACTCAGTCACTCCGTGTTCAAAGTTCCGGTACCTCCACCCAGCAACGTTTTTCCCAGCTTTCAATCCCTTTTTCGGCCAGTTGAACGCCTTTGGCACCTTCGCGCAAGTCCCAGGGGAAGGGTTCGTCTTTGACGACGTGTCTTAGGAAAAGCTCCCACTGCACTTTGAAAGCGTTTTCGTAGAGTTCCTGCTCGGGGACTTTGGCCCAGCCTTCAAAAAACTTGATGGGTTGCTCGATATCCGGGT
Organism: Cytophagaceae bacterium; assembly: GCA_026785975.1. Classification (GTDB taxonomy): domain Bacteria; phylum Bacteroidota; class Bacteroidia; order Cytophagales; family Spirosomataceae; genus JAJAZB01. The sequence goes on from JAJAZB010000154.1 coordinate 1,168, forward strand.
TCCAGACGGGTTTTGGCGTGTTGCCGTAGTGCTGAATGTAACACTCCCGCAGACCCGCCACGGCGGAACCTTTGGTGCCATCCACCTGCAAAGTCAGCAAATCGTCGCGGCGGACCCGAACCGTCCAGGACGAGTTGAAGTGGGCGATTACACCGCCTTCGAGTTCAAACGTGGCGTAGGCCGAATCGTCGGCGGTGCATTTGTAGGGCTTTCCCTGCTCGTCGATCCGCTCTTGAATGTGGGTCGCGCCGAGGCAGGAAACGGCTTTGACTTTGCCAAAAATATGGTCGAGCACGTAGCGCCAATGGCAGAGCATATCGACGATAATGCCCCCGTCGTCTTCCTTGCGATAATTCCAGGAGGGGCGCTGCGCCGGAATCGAGTGACCCTCGAACACCCAGTAGCCAAACTCGCCCCGGACGGAAAGGATTTCTCCGAAAAAACCATTCTGAATCAGCCGCTGCAATTTCAACAGGCCGGGGAGCCAGAGTTTATCCTGCACGACTCCGTTTTTCAGGCCCGCTTCTTGGCAAAGCGTGTAGAGTTCCAGCGCCACTTCGGTACTCACGGCGGTGGGTTTTTCGCAGTACACGTGCTTGCCCGCTTTCACCGCCTTCCGCACGCCCTCGGCCCGGCGACCCGTGGTTTGGGAGTCGAAATAGATGATGTTGTGCGGATCGGCCAGGGCTTCATCCACGTTGGTGGTCATCTTTTTCACGCCCGACAATTGGCACAGCTTTTCAAGTTTATTGACATCCCGGCCCACCAGAATCGGGTCGGGCATGATCGTTTCGCCGGGGCTGACTTTCACGCCTCCCTGCTGAATAATGGCCGCGATCGAGCGCAGCAAATGCTGGTTGGTTCCCATCCGGCCCGTAACGCCGTTCATGATAATGCCTACTTTGTGTTCCATTGAAAAGAATGAGTGGGAATTGTGATAATTAAGAATTGTTCAGATAAGCGTGTTTAATTTTTTCGAGAAAAACAATCTGATCGCCTGACCAGTAAGTAGTTGAGAAAATTTCTACTTCGTTGAATCCGTTGAAACCGGCGGCCTCGGCCCAACCCCGAATCTGCCGGACGTTGATGCAGCCTTCGCCCATCAGTCCCCGGTCGTTCAGGAAATCGGTCGTGGGCGTTTTCCAATCGCAAATGTGAAACGCGGTCAGGTTGCCATTTTTTCCGCACCGGGCAATTTCCTGTTCCAGCGTCGGGTCCCACCAGAGGTGATACACGTCGACCGCCACGCCGACCCAGAGCGAAGCCAGTTCTTCGGCCATGTCGTTGGCTTGCCCGAGCGTGTTGACGGCCGAGCGATTATCGGCGTACATCGGGTGCAACGGCTCGATGGCCACCTTGACACCCGCTGCCTCAGCGTGGTCGAGAACCGCCGCGATGCCATCCCGAATTTGCTTGCGCGATTCGGTCAAGGGCTGTCCGGGCACGGCTCCGCAGACCAGCACCACGTGGGGTGCGCCCAGTTCCGCCGCCTCGTCGATGGCCTTTCGGTTGTCGTCGATCGCTGCTTGTCGGCCCGAAACTTCCGAGTGGGAAAAAAAACCTCCCCGGCAAAGCGAAACGATCGTTAGGTTTTCATCGCGCAAAAGTTGCCCCGTCGCCCGAATATTACGACCCGCCAGGGCGTCCCGCCAAACGGTAATACCGCCGACGCCCGCTTCTGAAAACCGCGTGGCGGCGGTTTCGATGGGCCAGGGTTTGGTCGTGATCGTGTGAATACACAACTGCGACAAATCAGTCAAGGGCTTCGCGCTCATCGGACGCAGGCATAAAACGTGTAGTACGGTTCGTTGTTGATGATCCGCTGGAGGTAGAGCGCCACCTCGCGAGCGTGATAATCGCCCCACATACTGGACTCGCCGTTGGCTATTTTACTGCCTTCAGGCACGTAATCCCAACCGTTGGGTTGGTGGTAAATCGAGTGTAAAATCAATCCCTGGTGGTCGGGGTTCGTGCTTAAATACGGTTCGTCAAACAGTGAATGGAGCACGGTCAGGCCGGTTTGCCAGTAGCGTTGGCCAACTTCAGTTTGTCCTTTTTCGGTCAGGTATTTACCGAGCCGCAGCAACCCCTGCGCCCCGATTGCCGCCGCCGAGGAATCCACGGGTTCAAAATCATTGTACGGATCGGCGGGGCGGTCGGGGTAATCGCCCAACTTATGCAGGTTGGGCGCACCCGTGTCCCAGTACGGAATCCCGTTGGTTGGCGTGTGGTCAATGTAAAAATCGCAGGTGGCCGTGGCGGCTTTGAGCAGGTAGGCTTCAATCGTGTCGTGTCCGCCGAAAGGGGTTAATTCGGCATCGTCGCGGGTGGCGAGCCATTCGAGTTCTTCGGCAAAACCACACATGGCCCAGGCCAGGCCGCGCGTCCAGGTGGTGAAACCGGAGTAACCCTGCTGGGAATTGGGGCAGCGGAACGCCCCGTCTTTCGTGTTAAAAACGCTTTCGTGGGCGGTGCGGCCCCAAAGGTCGTAGGAATCGCGACCTTCGCCGTAGAAAACCGAGTAGTCGGCGGTGGCTTTGATGTGTTGCAGCGCCCGGTCAAGCAGGTTGATTTTGGCGTCACCTTCACCTTGAAAAACGTGACCCAACGCATGGCTGACCACCAGTGCCCGGCACGAACGAATCGTATCGACAAACAGCGAATGCGGCCCGTTGAACGAGTGAATGAAGCCTCCAGTTTTGGTGATTGTCCAGCGGCTGGCCTGTACGGCACCCGAAATTTTGAGGGCCAGTTCATAAAAGTTCTTTTCCCACTCGTTGAACGGCGTTTTGCCTTCGTGCATCAACCGGAGCAGGTTGCCGTAAGTACTGACGTTGTTGAAACCGTGGTCGTGTACGCCGATGTGGCTGATGTGCGGGGCCATAACCGCCAGGGTGTTTTTACGACCAATGTCAAGAAATTCCGGCTCGCCGGTGGCATCAAATTGCAGAATGGCGGAGCCAAATTGAAAGCCCTGGGTCCATTCAGTCCAGCCGCGCGTGGTGTATTTTCCGGCGGCGGTGAAAACCGGCGAGCCTTTCGACACGTCGTAATCGTTCTCGATGAGGCTGATTTTCTGGCCGGATAATTCCCAAAATCGTTGAAGTTTGGCGGAGAAATCGGTGGGTTTAAGCGCGGAATTGATGGTAATCATGGGAAGGAAATAGCGTCGAATCAGGCCCTTTCCCCGTACAAAGGAATTTTCGCCGCCGGGCTACCTAATCAATTCCTGAAAACTTCCGGAGAAATGCCGTTTTTGTTCGCCGAAAACTACTCGTTTTCGCCGTATTCCAGCCGGATGCCTTCCTGCTCCAGGTACGCGCCGATGTTGAACAATTGCCCGTCGAGCAGGCTGATTTCGCGGTGCCAATCCATCGTGATCCAGTCCTGGCC
>JAJAZB010000155.1 GCA_026785975.1 Cytophagaceae bacterium
CATTCCGTACTGACGTCCACAAAGGCGGGCGTTTGGTCAGGGCGCTGGACGTTCCGGTACACGTCTATCAGTTTCAAACTGAAGACCACTAAAAAAATAACGAGGCCAAGCAAGGTTAGGTAATACCCGGCGGTGATGAAGAATTTCACCGTCGGAAAAATCCACGTACCAGTTTTCTTTTCCATGTGAATCAAATTTAAAGGTTGACTGCACAAAGGAAAAAGATATTTATTGAAAAACAATAAATAATATCTGTTTATAGGAAATAAATTATCGAACAGACCAACGAAGACAACTATCCAGCGCGGCTTGGTACGCGGGGAAGGTACTCAGGTTTTTGTGCCCACCGCCCGGAATCGTCGTCAGGATTTCCGCCGGGTTCCGACCCAGTTTCTCCGCCAGACGCAGGCTGTGCGAGTACGGTACGAGGCCGTCGTGGGTGCCGTGAAAAAGATGAATCGGGCAGCGAACCCGCGTAATCCATTGGTCGGTGCGGAGCGTGAAGCGACCCAGCAGCGAGTAGGGCAATAGCGGGAAATGACTCCAGCCCACGGCCGCGAGGTTGTAGTACGGCGTTTCGAGCAACAGGAGCCGGGGATTGGTTTCCGCCGCGAGTTTGGTGGCCAGCCCCGTGCCCAATGACCGCCCGTACAGCACCAGACTATCTTCGGGCACGTCCCGTTTCAACTGTTCGTAGATGAAACGGGTATCGCGGTGCAAAACGGCTTCCGAGGTAATTTTACCCGTGCTTTTGCCAAACTGCCGGTAGTCAAACATCAGCACGTCGTAGCCCCGTTGGGTGAAATCGGGCGCGTATTTGCCCCAACGCGCCAGGTTGTCGGCGTTGCCGTGGCAGTACAGCACGACGCCCCGGCGCGGTACCGAGTCGGTGCGAAAATAGAGCGCGTTGAGCCGTACACCCGCCGTGGGTTCGTACCAGCGTTCCTCAAATTTTTGCTCGAAAACGTAGGGATAATCGGGTGGTAGGGCTTTGTTTTTGAAGAGGAGTTTTTTCTCAAACAGCACCGCTCCCAGCAGTAAAGCTCCGTAAGCAAGACCAGCGATTTTTAAGATGTTCAGCACGGTTTTTCGCATTTCCTACGGAAGGTCATACTTGTCGAACACCAGGTCAAACGTTCCGTTCAGGATTTCACCCAGTTTGCGGTGGTAGTCGGGAAAGGAGGGCAGGTTGTTGTGACCGCCCCCGTAAATCGGCGTCAGGCGGGCCGTGAGGGGCACTAATTTGGCTAGCCGCACACTCGACCGGTAGGGAATGAGCCAGTCTTTGGTGCCGTGAATGATGTAAATCGGGCAGCGCACATAGCGAATCCAGAGGTCGGTGCGGAGGCTAAACCGTAAAATAAAGGCGACGGGTAAAAACGGCAGAAACCGACTCGTCATGTGCGAAAAACTGTAGTACGGCGCGTCCAGAATCAGCATTCGGGGCTTGTTGGCCGAGGCCAGTTTGCAGGCAAAACCGGACCCCAACGAGCGGCCATAAATAATGATGTTCTCTTCCCGGTAGCCGTACTTCGAGCGCATATGGTTGTACACGTGTTGCGCATCCTGCTTCAACGCGCTCTCGCTACGTTTGCCGGTACTTTTGCCAAAACCCCGGTAATCGACCATCAGCACGTCAAAATTGTGCTGGGTAAAATCGCGGGCGTACTTCGACCAACCCTTGATGCTGCGCGTATTGCCGTGAAAATAAATCACGAGGCCTTTCGGGTTTTCTTCAAAAAACCGCAAGCCGTTGATGACCGCGCCCGGTTCGGGTTCAAAAAATAATTCCTCGAACGGCTCGTCGTATTTGTATTCAAAATCGGCGGCCAGTTTCTCGGGTTTGAAAATAAAGTACTCCTGCACTTTGTACGCCACAACGCAAAGCAGGACGTACACCAGCACGCCGATTCCAATGATAGTCCAGGTATCCATAAATTTGATTTAGAGGAGGTTCAAAGCGAAGGTAAGAAAAATTGGGGGTCAGGAGTGAGGAGTTTGGAGTAAGTAGAAGCGCAAAATCTCCGTTCACTCCCCACTCCTAACTCCGCACTCCTACTTTTAAAATCGCTTCAAAATCCGCTCCACCGCCGTCAGGTAGCCTCCGCCGAACAGATTAACGTGAACCAGCAAGGGGTACAGGTTGTAGAGCGGAATGCGCTCGGTGAAGCCATTTTCGACCGGAAACGCGTCGTAGTAACTGGCGTAAAAGCTGTTGTCGAAGCCACCGAACATGGTCGTAAACGCCAGTTCGGCTTCGCGTAATCCGTAGTACGCCGCCGGGTCGACGAGGGCCACGCGGCCATCCGCCCCGATCATCACGTTGCCACTCCAGAGGTCACCGTGCAGCAGTGCGGGGGCTTCGTTGGGCAGTAGTCCCGGCAGTTTTTCGTATAATTTCTGGAATTGTTCGTAAAGCGATTGGCTGATTTTCCCCTCGTACAGCGCCCGCCCCGCCTGAACATTGAGGCGGTTTTGTATGAAAAAGTCCACACCGTTAGTCATCGGGACGTTGCGTTGCGGCAGTGCCCCGATGTAGTTGTCAAAGTCGAGGCCGTGGGTGGGGTGGCTATGGCGATGCAGTGCGGCCAGGCGTTGCCCGAAGTCGGGCCAGTAATCGGGTTGTTGCGGGCCTTGCGCCACAAACTCCATGATGAGGTAGGCACCTTCGGCTTTTTGCCCAAAACCCAGTACGATTGGAATGTGCAACGCACCCGCCTCGCGCAACAGATTGAGGCTGCGGGCTTCACTTTCAAACATACCTGGGTGGCCCTGATTCCATTTAATGAAGAAAACCCCCTCGGGCGTGACGACCCGAGCCGCCAGGCTGAAATTGCCCCCGTACAAAAACTGGAAATCCTGCATATCCGCCTCGTGGCCGAGGGTCGTCAGCAAGATGCTTTCGATGAATTGTACCTGAGCGGCGTTTTGAAACAAATTCTCCATCGCAAGGGGTTTGGCGGTGCAAGTTAAGGGTTTGAGGGTAGCCGTCATGCTGAACCTGTTTCAGCATCTTCCTACTCAACGGCTCGATAGCTTTTCAGCAACTAAGCAATTCATCAGCAAATTGGGAAGATGCTGAAACAAGTTCAGCATGACGGTTACTCTCAAACCCTCAGATTAGCCCCCGCGCTTTCATTTCCAGGTATTTATTGAGGGCGTTGACGGTTAGTTTTTCGGGCGGAGTCAACAGGGCCTGAATGCCGTACTGCGCCAGTTCGCGAACCATTTGCTGTTTTTCGTAGAAATATTTCTCGGCGATGGTCTTCAGGTAAATGGCTTCGGTCGTCGGGGCGGGGCCATCGAGTAGGGCGCGGAGTTCCGTGTTTTCAAAAAAAACGACGATCAGCAAATGATCCTTGGCCAGCCGACGAAAGTGCGTTAGCTGCCGACGTAAGCCCGTAACGGTTTCAAAATTGGTAAACAACAGTAACAGGCTTCGTTGGCGGAGGTGGGTTTTGAGGTGCAGGTATAGCGCCTCGTAATCGGTATCGGGGTAGCGGGTTTTCTGACGATAAAGCAGGTTGAGAATGCGCTGCAACTGCCCCGAGCGCCGGTCGGCGGGTAGCCACTGCCCAATGGTTTCGGCGAAGGTCACGACGCCCGCTTTGTCTTGCTTGAGCAGGGCAATGTTGCTGAGTACCAGCGTGGCGTTGATGGCGTAATCGAGCAAACTGAGGCCGCCAAAGGGCATTTTCATCACCCGGCCTTTGTCGATGAGGCAGTAAATAGCCTGCGATTTTTCGTCCTGAAAGGCATTGACCATCAGGCCCGGCCCCGCCGCATCGCTCCGGCGGGCGGTGGCGCGCCAGTTGATCGTCCGCACGTCGTCGCCCTGGGAATACGGTCGGATTTGCTCAAACTCCCGGCTCGTGCCAATGCGCCGGACACGCTTAACACCCAGTTCGTTGAGGCGGTTGGCGTGGGCCATGAGTTCGTACTGCCGCATTTGCAGGTACGAGGGGTACACCGCCACGGTTTTATCCTGACTGAATCGGTAGCGTCGCTGAATCAGGCCCAGTGGACTTTCGGCGAATAGATTGATCGTCCCAAACTGGTATTCGCCCCGGCGGGTAGGGCGGAGATCGTAGCGCAAGGTTTGGCGTTCGCCGGGTTGCAGGGTGGCGTTGAATGCAGCATCCCGTTTTTGAAACTGAACGGGCAGTTCATCCAGAATGGTCAGGCGAATGGGCAGGGTGTACCGATTTTCCAGGAAAATCTGGACGGGATTATCATCGCCGTTGGAGAGTCGGTCGGGTAGTTCACGCCGGGCGAAGAGCGCATTTTTGGGCGCGTAAAGCAGGATTCCATCGAGCAACAAAAACACGATCAAACCAAAAAATACGACCCGCGCCACGGGAAAGACCCAGGGCAATACGAACCCCAGCAGGAACAGAAAGATCAGCGCGGTGAGGGCGTAAAAAACGCGCGGTTTGAAGTAGATGGAGCGGAGGAAGGACAAGGCAGAGAATCTGTTTGTAATCTTTTGTACCCTTTACTTTAGCCCGAGCCTGCCGCTGTTGGGGCCGAGACTACCTAAGGCTGGGAATTCCACCCAATCAGAACGCCCGGCGCTGCTCCAACGCTGCTTCGACAAACTCAGGACGATAAAAAAAATCGCGCTTAACCCTCAATTTTCAACCCGATTTTTCCGAATTGTTCCCCCGCCTCCAGGTACCGCAGGGCGGCTTCGGCGTCGTCAAGAAAAAAACTGCGGTCCAACACGGGTTGCAACTTACGACTTTCAACGAAAGCAACCATATCGGTAAATTCGGCCTCGGTGCCCATCGTCGTGCCCATGATGTCGAGTTGCTTGAAAAATATCTTGGGGGCAATCAACTCGGCGATGTTACCCCGGGTTCCCCCGTAAAACACGATGCGTCCGCCCGGTGCGGCGGCGTCGATCAGTTTAGAAAATCCCGCCCCGGCGGCACTGTCGATGATGAGATCGAAACCGCCCATTTGCGCGGCAAATTCTTTTTCCCATTTGGGCGTGTTGTAATTGGCCCCGCCCAGGGCACCCATCGCTTTGGCCCGCTCCAGTTTCTCCTCCGAACCCGACGTTACCCAGACGTCGGCGCCGGTAGCAATGGCAAATTGTAGCGCAAATAAGGCCACGCCGCCACCCACGCCCGAAATCAGCACCCGCTCACCCGAGCGTAAACGTCCCCGCGAAAACAAGGCCCGCCAGGCCGTCAGGCCACCCAGCGGAAGGGCAGCGGCTTCTTCAAAACTCAGATGCTCGGGTTTTGCGTGTAAATACTTAGTGGGAATTCGGATAAATTCGGCAAAAGTCCCCGCGTCGGGCATACCCAGAATGCGAAATTCCCGGCTATAAAAACGGGTATTGTCGCCCCAGTCGAGGGCGGGATTGATGATCACGCGCCGACCGAGCCAGCTTGTCCGCACGCCCTCCCCCAACTCCACCACGACGCCCGCCCCGTCGGAGCCGGGAACGACGGGCAGGCGCATTCCGGGGTAAAGGCCCTTTTGCACCCACACGTCACGGTGGTTGAGGGCGGCGGCGCGAAGTTGCACGAGAACCTCCCCGGCTTCGGGGCGGGGCTTTTCAACATCAGTAAGTTGGATGGGCTGGTTGACGGCCTGGATAACGGCTGCTTTCATCGGAACCTTGATTTAGGAGATGGCAAGGAAACAAAGGATTGGTAGATCATCAACCTTTGTCCCAAAATCAATTTGGTCAAAAAAAAACCCTGTCCGGCACAGCGGCGACGGACAGGGTTTGGTTTCGTAATGCCTGAAAACGCCTCAGACTTGCTTTTTGGCTGGGGCTTTTGCTTTCCCTTTTGCCGCACTACCGCCAAGTGAATTGATCCACTTGGCAATCTTCATCGCGTCTTCTTTCGGAACGTTCGTCATGGCAATCATCGCCGTATAGCCGGGCCAGTTGGCGGGTTCTGGCTTGTAAATGAGCTGGACGATCCGTTCATCCGTGTACTTTTTCTTGGCTACATCCTTGTAGGCCGGGCCTACCACCCGCACATTAACCTTGTGGCAGGTCAGGCAGATGTGTTTTTGCAGCAAGGCTTGAATTTCGGCGGGTGGCTCCGGGGCAGGTTTACCAGCCTGCGCGTTAGCCTGGGTGCCAGCCACGGTCAGCAATGCGGCCACGGCTACTTGGAAAAACGTTTTTTTCATTGTCAAAAAATGGAGAAATATGCGGTTATTAACGAACAAAACTACGAAATTTATTTCAGGCACAGCCCTTAAAAGTTCTTAAAATCATCCCTGAAAGGCTTCCACGGCCCGACGGACGCTGCCGTGCCGGGCCAGTAAATCGTCGGCCTGCTCGCGGCTAACGCCGATTTCGGCCATCACCATCTCCACCGCCCGGTTCACGAGTTTGTGGTTAGTCAATTGCATATCGACCATGCGATTGCCTTTCACCCGGCCCAACTGAATCATCGTCGTGGTTGAAACCATGTTGAGTACCAGTTTCTGCGCCGTGCCCGATTTCATGCGCGTACTCCCCGTGAGAAACTCCGGCCCCACCACTACCTCCACCGGAAACTCCACGGCGGCGGCCACAGCACTGCCCGGATTGCACACGACACAACCCGTTAAAATTCCGTGCCGCCGCGCTTCGGTCACGCCGCCAATGACGTAGGGCGTGCGGCCCGAAGCGGCAATCCCAATCAGGCAATCCTGCGGGTTGATGTCGTACTCCAGCAGGTCTTTCCAGGCCTGATCGGGATCGTCTTCGGCGTATTCGACGGCCTTACGAATGGCCCCGTCGCCCCCGGCCATGATGCCCACGACCAGCCCAAACGGCACGCCGTAGGTTGGCGGGCACTCGGAGGCATCGACCACGCCGAGCCGCCCGCTGGTACCGGCACCGATGTAAAACAGCCGCCCGCCCGCTTTCATGCGCAACACAATCTGGCCGACGAGCGCCTCGATTTGCGGCAGGGCTTTTTCGACGGCAAACGGTACGGTTTTGTCTTCGGCGTTGATGCCTTCAAGCAATTGACGAACGCTCTGGTTTTCCAGGTTTTCGTGCTGCGAAGCCGATTCGGTAATCATCATTTTTCGGTTGTCAGTGATCAAATTTAGTTGCGAGCAAAATGCCCGTCATTGCGAGGAGGAACGACGAAGCAATCTGCCGAAGCGGGCCAGAATACATGGTGTGCCGGCTTTTCTGGCATGGTCTACTGCGGCAGATTGCTTCGTCACTCGTTTCACTCGCTCCTCGCCATGACGGGCATCTGCATTTTGACTATTCAAAACGGATTAAAATACAAACCCAGCCCCGTCCAGGTGATGCGTCGCTGTTCGTAGACGCTGTACGGCATTTTCCCGGTGTAAAATTCAATCAATAAATCAATGGGGCGGTTTTCCGTTTTGCCTACTTCCACGCCGATCGCCGCCTTCAGATTAGGCGTGTAGTCCGTTTGAGCCAGCAGGCGTAGGTCGGCCCCGGCCACGAAACGAGTATCGAGGCCAGACGATTTCCACAGGGTTCCGGCTTGCAGGTAGGCTCGTTCGCGCTTTGCCGCCGCACTGAGCACGAAACCGCCACCGCCGTAGAGCCGCACCTGGTTGAGTTGCGTGGAATACAACGCGTCGAACTGTTCGTAATTAACCGCGTTCGGAAAGTAGGAAACGATGCCGGTACGAATCACGTAATCATCGCCCAGGTGCGACGAGAGGTGGTAAAACCGGAATCGCCACGCGTGATTATTACGCTTCAGCGACCAAAACAGACTGATTTTATAATCCGTGTTGTATATCAGACGGCGGAGTTTGCCCGCTTCTTCGAAGATTTCAAATTGGGTAAACGCCCCCAGATCGAGTGAAAGCTCGCTGGCGTGATCGGCGTCACGGGTCCAGCGGACGAGGGGCTTGCGAAAACCAATCGTAAAGGGCGCAAACAGCCCTTTCACCTCCCGGCCTTCTTCCCAACGTTTGAGTACGGAAGCACTGGCCTGCGCTTCGAGCGGATCGAGCAACAGGGGTTCAAACAAGTGGCCCTGCGGTAAAAATTCAGCTTTATTCTGGGCAAAAACCAAATTGTTGGTCAGACAAAATAATAGCAGAAACTGGAGTCTTTTCATAAAAAAAGGGCGGATTCGCGTAACCCCCAACCCCCTGAAGGGGGCTTTTCTACCTGAAAATTGTATTTAAAGTTGGGAGTTACGCGAAAAAAGAAGACACTAAACTCAAGACTGAAGCGCCGTAAAATGCTTAAAAAACAAGGGAATGGTTTCGATGCCTTTGTAAAAATTAAACAACCCGTAATGCTCGTTGGGTGAATGCAGATTGTCGGAATCGAGGCCGAAACCCATCAGGACGGTTTTCAAACCCAATTCTTTTTCAAACAAGGCGACAATCGGGATACTTCCGCCGCCGCGTGTGGGTACCGGTTTTTTGCCAAAACTTTCTTCCATCGCCAATTCGGCGGCTTTGTAGGCGGGCGCGTCGAGGGGCGTGAGGTAAGGCTCGCCGCCGTGCAAGGGCGTTACCTTGACCTGCACACCCGGCGGGGCCAGACTCAGAAAGTGATTGGTAAACAGTTCATAAATGTCTTCCGAACGTTGGTTGGGTACCAGGCGCATCGAAATCTTGGCGGAGGCTTTCGAGGGCAATACCGTTTTGGCCCCTTCGCCGATGTAGCCGCCCCAGATGCCGTTGCAGTCGAGCGTGGGGCGGATGCTGGCCCGTTCGCGGGCGGTGTAGCCCGATTCGCCCGCTAATTCGGTCACGCCTAAATCGGTTTTGTACGCATCCTCGTCAAACGGAGCCGATTCGAGCAAGGCGCGTTCTTCGGGCGAAACCTCCAGTACGGCGTCGTAAAAACCGGGAATCGTAATCCGGCCCTGCTCGTCGTGCAGGCTGGCAATCATCTTCGCCAGCGCATTGACGGGATTGGCCACCGCGCCGCCGTACACCCCCGAGTGGAGGTCGCGGTTGGGGCCGGTCACTTCAACCTGCAGGTACGCCAGGCCCCGCAGACCGGTGTCGATGGAAGGAATATCGTTGGCAATCATCGACGTATCCGAGATCAGAATCACGTCGGCCTTCAACTTCTCGCGGTTCTCAGCGACAAACGTGCCGAGGTGGTCGGAACCCACTTCTTCCTCGCCTTCAATCATAAATTTCACGTTGCAGGGCAGCGAGTTGGTCGCCATCATCGCTTCAAACGCTTTGATGTGCATATAAAACTGCCCCTTGTCATCGGCCGAACCCCGGGCGTAAATCACGTCGTCTTTGATAACCGGCTCAAAGGGCGGCGAAGTCCAGAGTTCGTAGGGATCGGCGGGTTGCACGTCGTAGTGCCCGTACACCAGCACGGTCGGCTTGGCGGGGTCGATCAGTTTTTCCCCGTACACGATTGGGTGCCCGGCTGTTTCGTGCAGTTCGACCATGTCGGCCCCGGCGTTTTGGAGACTATCGCGCACGAATTCAGCGGCCCGACGCACATCGCCTTTAAACTTAGAATCGGCACTAACCGAGGGAATCCGCAGGAGTTCAAGGAGTTCGCTCAGGAAGCGGTCGCGGTGTTGGGCGAGGTAGTTTTGCATGATTGATTCTAAACGAAGCGACAAAAATGGACAGAACGGGCACAAAAATAAAAAACCCGCCGGGTCTGCCAGCGGGTTTTACAAAAGACTCTTGAAAATCAGGCCTCCGGGTCACGCCGTCGGCCCAAATACGTGCGGCCTTCCTGCCCGCGAAGCAGCCGACCGATGTTTTTCTGATGAGTGTACAACACCAGCAAAAAAATCAGAAAACCGAAGACGATCAACGAAGTCGGCTCTTTGCCAAAGGTTTTAGAAACCAGCAACATCGGAAAAGCCAGGGAAGCCAGCATCGAACTCAGCGATACGTACTGGGTGGCGGTCATGACCAGAATAAAAACCGCGATGCACACCGCCGCCGCCTGGGGGTGAATGCTAAGCGCCATGCCGAGCAAGGTAGCTACGCCTTTGCCGCCTTTAAATCCGGCAAATACCGGAAACAGATGACCCACCACGGCGATCAGGCCAAACAATAGTTTGAGTGCAACGCGTTGATTGTCAGGGATAAAATCGAGGTAAAATAGCGTCAGGGCCAGGTTGGCAGCCAACCAGCCCTTCAGTACGTCGATGAGCATGACCACGGTACCGGCGCGTTTGCCGAGTACACGAAAGGTATTGGTTGCCCCCGCGTTGCCGCTACCAAAGTTGCGCACATCAGTGCCGAAAAAAGCCTGCCCGTACCAAACCGCCGTGGGAATAGAACCCAACAAGTAAGCCAGTACAGCGCAGGGAGCGATCAGAAACCAATTCATAGGCGGAATAAAAAGAGTGGTTAGGTGAAGGGTAACCAGAATTTAATTGGAGCGGGGTTACAAAATTAAGCAAGCCCGGAGGAAAAACCTACGGGCGTGGTGGATTAAAGCGGCGAAAGGAGGAAATATTGCGGTGAAGCGCGGGGCGCCCTGATTCGCGGCGTTTCTTCAAAAAATGCCGGAGGGGAGTAACCTCCGTTTTGATTTATCCTGAAGACTTGCGATACTTGCCCTGAAACTGCTCCCATTCAACGTAGTGCTATGTCATCTTTCCGCGCTTCCCTCAACCCGCTCAAGCGGGTCTGAACCCGATGGATTGCCGCTACCCATCCAGCCGACGGTAGCGATGGCGTAGTTGCGTCAACCGGCCCGTTTGGTACAGTTGACGCAACTGACTTGCGTACAAATGGCCGGTTGACGCAAGTCGTAACCTCTATAAGTTGCGTCAACCGGATTGTTATAAGCCATTTTGAAACTCGGATAAATCAAACCATTCAGGTTTTTCCATATTGTTCTGTCGCATTAAAATTCTCCCCCTTTTTTTATCAATATCCACTACTGTAAAACCCGTATTTTCTTTATAAACAGATGCTATTTTTTGACCGATAAAAAAACGGCTTATAACAGCACCTACCAAAAAGGCGGGGCTTTCGGCTTCGTTAGGAACATTTGTTGTTAAATTATCTTTCATCTTTCTAAGTTTATTTTGTGGTTAAAATCCCGCCCTTCTGGTAGCTGCCAAACGTTAGGCGTAATGCTAAACGACACACATTAACATCATTAAACAGAAAAAGAAATGAAACAAAATTTTGACAGGACAAATCCAGACGAGGCAGATGAATATTTCATGGATTGCATTCGGGAGGGTAATTTAAAAAATGCAATGACTTGCTTTGACCCAGATGGAGTGTATATGGACAAGGACGGAAATGCAATTAGCGGACTTGCGAACATAGAAAAAGTGGTTGCTAATCTTTGCAATATGAAACCTAACCTTAAAATTCACAAGCACAAAAATACACCAGTCGGTAAAGACCTGATATATCGTTTAGACAAGTGGACTTTGACAGCTACCGACCCACAAGGAAATCCAATTAAAATGCAAGGAGCTTCCGCACATATAATGCGAAAAAATGCAGACGGAGTTTGGCTTTGGCTTGTAGACAATCCCTTTGCTGCATCATTCTTTGCTGACTAATAGCTTATGTAAATCAATTTTAAATTAGGCGTAATGTTACGCGACACAATTACAACTCATAATAGAAAAAGAAATGACACAAAATTTTGACAGAACAGACCCAAATGAAGCAGACGAATATTTTTTAAATTGCATTCGTATTGGGGATTTGGAAAATGCTATGACCTGCTTTGACCCTGAGGCAATTTATATAGACAAGGACGGGAACACAATTAGTGGATTTGCCAACATAGAAAAGGTAGTTGCTAATCTTTGCAATATGAAACCAGACATTAAGGTTTATGAACATAAAAATTCGCCAGTCGGAAATGATATGATGTATTGGTTAGACAAATGGACTATGATAGCAACAGACCCACAAGGCAATTCAATTAATATGAAAGGTGC
>JAJAZB010000156.1 GCA_026785975.1 Cytophagaceae bacterium
CGCGCTTCTTCACCACCAAATTAATACTCTGCACCCCCCCCCCCCCCCGGCGCGGGCGCCCGCCCCCCCCCCCCCCCACCGCGCACCATCAAAGCCCTGATTCTGACACCCACGCGGGAGTTGGCCATTCAAATTGATGAGAGTTTTGCCGCCTACGGAAAATACACCGGTATGAAACACGCGGTGATTTTTGGTGGTGTTTCGCAAAAATCCCAAACCGACGCGCTCCGCTCAGGCATTGATATTCTGGTGGCAACGCCGGGCCGTTTACTCGATTTGATGAACCAGGGATTCGTTCACCTGCAACACATCAAACATTTCGTTTTGGATGAGGCCGACCGGATGCTCGACATGGGTTTTATCCACGACGTTAAAAAAGTGATTGCCAAACTGCCGCATCGTCGGCAAACGCTGTTTTTCTCGGCCACGATGCCGCCCGAGATTCAGAAACTGGCCGATACGATTCTGGTAAAACCCGCCAAAGTTGAAGTTACCCCAGTTTCATCGACCGTCGATGCCATTGATCAGTCGCTTTATTTTGTCGATAAACAGGACAAAAAATCACTGCTGATTCACTTGTTGAAAGACAAAGCCGTCGTGTCAGCACTCATTTTTACCCGTACCAAACACGGGGCGGATAAGATTACGAAGGACATCAACAAGGCGGGCGTGACGGCCGAGGCCATTCACGGCAATAAATCACAAAACGCCCGGCAACGCGCACTGAGCAATTTCAAGGCGCATCAAACCCGGGTGTTGGTCGCCACGGACATCGCCGCGCGGGGCATCGATATTGATGAACTGTCGCACGTGATTAATTTTGAATTACCCAACATCCCCGAAACCTACGTTCACCGGATTGGCCGGACGGGACGGGCGGGCGCGAGTGGGGTCGCGATTTCCTTTTGCGATGCCGAAGAGCGGGCTTTTTTGAAGGACATCAACAAGTTGATTTCCAAGGCAATACCCATCGTTGAAGATCATCCCTACCCAATGAGTACCGGGAGCTTTGTGCAACTGGCGGAGCCACCCAGACGAGTACAACAACAACATCCCAGACGCGCCCAGCAAGGATCGAGCGCCAGCAATGGCCCGAAGCGCTGGTTTGGCAAAGGCCGACCCAAACGCGCTTAGCAGGCGAATAGGCGTACCACGGTTCGTAGGCTTGTGCGGAGGAACCGTGGCACGCCTATCGTCTACATCGAAACCGCCTGCTAAACATCGCCCATCGCGAAAAGGGCCGGGCGGCTTTTCCACTTACCCCGCGTGAAATCAGGAATATCCATTGGTTTTGAACCCTTGTCGATCGAGGCTTCCGACAAAGGCCCAATGACCGACCAGGCCGCCGCGTCGTACACGTCCTGGGGGAAAGGCATTTTGCGCCGCACACTCTCCACAAAACTCCGAATGACGAAGTAATCCATCCCGCCGTGACCAGCGCCCTGGGCTTCCTTGCCTAAATTCTTCCAGAGCGGGTGATCGTATTCGTCAAAATACTTCTGGGCGGGTTCGTACTCGTGGGGTTTGGGTGCTTTTTTCTGGAGGTAAATCCCTTTTGCGTCCTCCGTCCAAATGCCCTGCGTTCCCTGAATCCGGAATCCCAGGGAGTAGGGCCGGGGCGAAGACACGTCGTGGGTCATTTTAACCACCTCGCCATTGGTACACTTGATGAGCGTGGTCACCACGTCGCCGCATTTAAAATTGACTTTCGCATTCGGGTGCTCCGGGCCACCTTTTTCCACGAGGTACTCGTGCAAACTCAGCGCGGGTGTAGCCATCGAAGTCAGGTGCGAAAACTGATTGCCGTGATTGATGTTGAACACCTGCGCCACCGGGCCGATGCCGTGCGTGGGATAGAGTTCGCCGTTGCGATCCACGTGGTGTTGGGTGCGCCAACGGGCTTCGCTGTAGGCTTTTTCGCCAAACTCCAGACCTTTGCCGTGGGCGGTTTTTCCGTCGTTGAACAACACTTCCCGCAGGTCGTGCTGATAGCCACATTCGGCGTAGGTCACCCGTCCAAATAGCCCCTGCCGGGCCATGTTGAGCACCGCCATCACGTCCCGGCGGTAGCATACGTTTTCCATCATCATCAGCGGAACACCCGTTTTCTCGACCGCATCCACCAGTGCCCAGCAGTCTTTCACCGTCAGGGCGACGGGTACTTCACAGCCCGTTGGTTTGCCCGCTTTCAGCGCGGCCAGGGCCATTGGCGTGTGCCACTGCCAGGGCGTCGCGATGAGCACGGCGTCGATGTCGTCGCGCTGCACGATTTTCTCAAAATCGCGCTCCCCGCTGTACACGGCAACCTCCCGGCTTTGGTATTTCTTGATTTTTTCCTTCGTGCGGGCAATGGCCGCCGGGTCGATGTCGCAAATGGCGACGGCCTCAGCGCCGCCCTGTGAAACCGCCTCTTTGATCAGGTAACTGCCCCGCTCGCCAACGCCAATGATGGCCAGACGCACTTTTTTCTCCTCGACATTACGGCTAAACAGCGTATCGGGCAGCAGGGCGGCGGTGGCACCGAGGGCCGTGGTTTTGGTGATAAATTCGCGGCGTTGCATTTGGAGTTAGGTTTGAAAAGTTTGAAGTTTGAAAAAATCAACTTTGGCAAAGTTCTAAAACTTTGCCAAAGTTTTGATTCGCTATCCCGCCCAGTTTTCCCGGTCCAGACTTCGGTACTGAATCGCTTCGGCGAGATGTTCGATGCGAATGTCGTCGGCGTCACCCAGATCGGCAATTGTGCGGCTCACGCGTAGAATTCGATCGTAGGCGCGGGCCGAAAGTTGCAGGCGTTCCATCGCGGTTTTCAACAACGCCTTTCCCGCGTCGCTGAGTTGACAAACGTCTTTGACCATTTGCGAAGGCATCATCGCGTTGGAATACACGCCCGGCATATCCTGAAACCGCACCGTCTGGTGTTCGCGGGCTTTGATGACCCGCTCCCGAATCGACTCGCTCGACTCCGTTCGCCGGTTGGCCGTCATCTGGTCGAAACTCACCGGGGTGACTTCCACGTGCAAGTCGATTCGGTCGAGCAGCGGACCGGAAATCTTGCTCAAATAACGCCCCACGGCCCCCGGTGGGCAGGTGCATTCTTTATCGGGATGGTTGTAATAGCCGCAGGGACAGGGATTCATGCTGGCAACGAGCATGAAATTGGCGGGAAATTCGACCACCCACCGTGCCCGCGAAATACTCACTTTGCGATCCTCCAAGGGCTGACGCATGACCTCAAGCGCCGTCCGGCGAAACTCGGGGAGTTCGTCCAGAAACAAGACGCCGTTGTGGGCCAGCGAGATTTCGCCGGGTTGCGGATTGCTGCCGCCGCCCACCAGCGCGGCGTCGCTGATGGTGTGGTGCGGCGCACGGTAAGGGCGACGCGAGACCAGCGAAGCCTGGGCACCGAGCTTGCCCGCTACGGAATGAATTTTGGTCGTTTCGAGCGCTTCGTGCAAGGACAGCGGGGGCAAAATCGACGGCAATCGCTTGGCCAGCATGGTTTTACCCGAACCTGGCGGACCAATCATGATGACGTTGTGGCCGCCCGCCGCCGCGATTTCCAGCGCCCGTTTGATGTTTTCCTGACCCTGCACGTTGGCAAAATCAGCGTCGTAATCGTTTTGGGTGTTGAAAAATAAGTCGCGGGTGTCGGTAACGAGCGGTTCAACGACCAATTTTCCCGTCAGGAAATCGAAGGCTTCGCGCAACGTCCCGACGCCGATAACGTCGAGGTTGTTGACGATGGAAGCCTCCATTGCGTTTTCTTTCGGCAGAATAAATCCTTTAAAACCCTGGCTCCGGGCTTCGATGGCAATGGGCAACACGCCCTTGATGGGCCGTAGAATGCCGTCGAGGGCCAGTTCGCCCATAATGATGTAGCGCTCAAAATCCGGAAATCTAGCCTGCCCAGAGGCGACAATAATGCCCAGCGCAATCGGTAAATCGTAGGCTGAACCTTCCTTGCGAACGTCGGCGGGGGCAAGGTTGACGACGATTTTGTTTCTCGGAAAAAAACACCCAATGTGTTTCATAGCCGCCTCCACCCGTTGGGCGCTTTCTTTAACCGCACTATCCGGCAAACCGACGAGGAAGAAAAGAGTGCCTTGGCCCACGGTCACCTCAACCGTGATGATGGCGGCATTGACGCCAAACACAGCCGCCCCGAAGGTTTTTGCCAACATAAAATTTTGCTTGAAGGTGGATTTAGAGAAATAAGCGTTCAAATTGCCGTTTTTCAAACGGTTAACCAAACTACGCGCGTTCGATTGTAGTTTTGACCGAGACTTCAACACCAATATTGGACAGCCTTTGCCCATGATTAGTTCATTCAAAACCGACCGGCCCTCGCGCTTACGCACTCCAGTGGTGTATGCCTGGATGTGCGTGGGAATTGCGATTGTTTTCTTGTCCTCCTGCCAGCGCAAAGACGTGAATTCCGTTAGCGATTCTACCCTGCGGTTTCAGATTATTGGTGATTGGGGCACGGATAGCCCCGAACAGCGGGCCGTGGCCACCCGGCTCAACGCTCAGGCGGAGGCCGATGGCAGCCAGTTTACCCTCTCGGTGGGGGATCATTTTTACCCAAACGGGGTGAGCAGTGCGACGGATTCCCGGTGGCAAAGTTCATTCCTGGACGTGTACGCCGGGTACGTGACCCGCCGCGACTGGTTTGCCATTCTGGGTAATCACGATTATTACGGCAATGCGCAGGCCCAAATCGACTACGCCGCCCGGAGTTCGATCTGGCGAATGCCCGCCCGGTATTATTCATTTACAAAAGCGCTTGATGACCGCGAGGTCTTGTTTGTCTGTCTGGATACCAATCCGTTTGCGGCTGAATTTGCCGGGGGCAAAAGTCCCGACGTAACCAAGCAGGACGGCCCCCGGCAGTTGCGGTGGGCGGATAGTGTGTTGACGGCTTCGCGGGCGACGTGGAAAATTGTTTTGGGCCATCACCCCATCTATTCAGCGGGTTTCCACGGCGATACACCCGACTTGAAGAGATTACTTTTACCGATTCTGAAGAAACACAAGGTAACGGCGTACCTCTGCGGTCACGAGCATGATCTTCAGCACATTGAGCAGGAAGGAATCCACTTTGTGGTATCGGGAGCGGGCGGGCAAACTCGCCTGGGGGGCGACAACCGGCCCGTTGCTTTTCAGGAAAAGCAAAAGGCCGGTTATGCGTTTATGACGCTCTCGACGGATACGTTGCGCTGTAAATTTTACGACGCCGGAGGCAACGTTTTACACCGGTTTACGCAGGTTCGGAAGTAGTCAAGTAGCGTAAGGTTTGAAAGTTTGAGGGTTGAAGGGTTTGAGATGATTTGAATAAACACCTTCAAACCTCAAACCATTCAAACCTCATCCTCGCCCTACGGAGTGGAGGGCAAGGCAAACGCGACGTAACTATCCCCCGATTTGGTGCCCATTTTGCCCCCGCCGCAGGCAATGACCACGTACTGCTTACCGCCAACCGTGTACGTGGCGGGCGTAGCGTAACCACCCGCTGGCAAGGTGGTTTCCCAGAGAGTCTCACCCGTTTTTTTGTCGAAAGCCCGAAACTTTTCGTCTTTCGTCGCCCCGATAAATACCACCCCGCCCGCCGTAACGACCGGCCCGCCGTAGTTTTCGGTACCGGTTGGCGGAATGCCTTTTTTGGTTAGTTCGGTTAGTTCACCGAGCGGTACTTTCCAGGCGATTTTACCCGTACTCAGATTGATGGCGTTGAGGGTACCCCAGGGCGGTTTAATGGCCGGATACCCGTCTTTGGTCGTAAACCGCATATACCCCGTCATCACGTAAGGCGCTTTGAGGGGTGCCTCGCTACCTTCGACTTCCCGCTTCTGTCCGGCTGTCGGTACGCCCGAGGTCGCCGTGGCCCGGTTGGAGGCTCCCGCCACCCGACTGGGTTCAACTGGCTTTAAATCAAGCAGGTACGTAACTATTGCCAACCGATCGGCGTCGGGGAGGTGGGCAAAAGCGGGCATGGCGCCCTTGCCGTTTTTGAGCACGGCACTCACCTGCTCAACCGTCCGCTTGCCTTTCAATGCGGTTAAATTCGGAAAAGCACCGCCGTTGCCCTTGCGGTCGAGGCCGTGGCAGTTGGCGCAGTTGCTGGCGTACAGGGTCTGGGCTTTGGCGTGCGGCCCCGTGGCGGTCAGCGAAGGATTGGGTACCATTTTGATCGCCCAGGGCATTTCGTTGGTATTCACGTACAGCAGATTCGTTTCGGGGTCGTAAGCCGCCCCGCCCCATTCTCCGCCACCGTCCATGCCCGGAAACAGAATAATACCGCGTTTGCTGGGCGCGGCGAAAAGGTGGTGCGGATCGAGTTCGCGGAATTTTTCCAAAATCTCGGCGTGATGTTCCGGCGAAATATCGATGATGTCTTTCTCGGTAAACGACATCCGCATGAAGGGTTCCGGTAGCGTGGGCACGGGCTGGGTTTTGGAAAGTTCCTCGCCGGGTACGTCGCTCACGCTGGGTACAGGCATTTCTTTAATCGGAAAAACGGGCTTCCCCGTCACCCGGTCGAACACGTACACCATTCCCTGCTTGCTGATTTGAGCCACGGCATCGATGGATTTGCCGTCTTTCTGAATGGTCACCAGCGTGGGATTGGCCGGGAAATCGCGATCCCAGACATCGTGGTGAATCGCCTGAAAATGCCAGAGGCGCTTACCCGTCGCAGCATCGAGCGCCAGCAGACAGTTGGCGTAGAGGTTATTGCCCTTGCGGTAGCCGCCCCAGAAATCGTACGTGGCCGAGCCGGTGGGCACGTACACGATTCCCCGTTTGACGTCGAGGCTCATGCCCGCCCAGTTGTTGGCCCCGCCAATGCGCCGGTGGGCCTTGGGGTCTTTCCAGGTTTCAAAACCGGGTTGGCCGGGTTGGGGAATGGTGTGGAAAATCCAGGCCCGCTTGCCCGTGCGCACGTCGTAAGCGCGGACGTGACCGGGGGCGGCATCCAAGCCTTCGGGGAGCCGCATTCCCATGATAATGAGGTTTTTATAAATCGTACCCGGTGAGTTGGAGACGATGAAAAATTTCTCCTTGTGGTAATCCAGGTCCTTCTGTAAATCGATCCGTCCACCCTGGCCAAAACTGGTGATGGGTTGGCCCGTCAGCGCATTGAGGCAGAGCAGGTAGTTGCCCGCCGAAACAAAAATTCGTTGGTCGTCACCCTCGCGCCAGTAGGTTACACCCCGGTTGGTACCCGCCCAGGAATTTTCCCCCGTCCAAAACTTAGAAAGATTGGTGCGCCATCGTTCCCGACCCGTCGCGGCATCGAGGGCCAGTACGTTGAGGCGCGAGGTCGTGGCGTAAAGGGTACTGTCCACGATAATCGGTTGGCACTGAATCTGGCTTTTATTTGCCGTATCGATCTCGCCCGTTCGGTAACTCCAGGCCACCTGCAACTGGCTGACGTTTTGGGTGTTAATTTGGGAAATGGACGAGTACCGCGTGGCGTCGGGGTGCCCGCCGTAAGTATCCCAGGCTACGTAATCCGCTGGGTCGTAAGTAGTCGGTGGGTCGGTGGTCAACGCCAGGGCGACGGCTCCGGCGGTAAATAACGTGGCGAGAAAAAAGGAGTTGAATCCGCCGAATCGGGTCAGGTTCATAGCAGCAAAACGGTTCAAGGTTTAGAGTTGGCAAGATAACCGTTTTTGGGCTGGTTGTTGAATGTGAGGTGGGGCAATCAAGCAGTTCAGAATTTCTGGTTTTTACTTTATAGGACTTTCGCTCAGGGTGCTTGGAGCCTAACCCGCGCGGCAGACCGCTAAAAATTTTGTGAATTGCCTTAAAAAGCCCGAACGCTACGAAAAAATCGCGCAGCGTTCGGGCTTTTCTGATTTCTGACCGGATGGCTTTCAGCTACTGCACCCCGCCCAATGCCGCCGTTACGTTGATTTTGCCCCAACCCAGGTTGGGGTTTCGATTGGGGTAGTAGCTGGCACTGGTCTTTAATTTGTCTAAAATCTGGCTCCGGCTGAGACCGGGAAATTTGGCCCAAACCAGCGCCGCCATGCCCGCCGTACTGCTGGTCGCCACCGACGACCCGCCCACCGTCGAGGGTACGTCGCCGCTCATGGCCAGCGACAGACCGTGCAGGTTCGACCCGGTTTTTTCCATCACCGTCACAAATTCAACGTCGCCGCCGTCGTGGCAGGCATCGCACTTTTGCATCACGGCTTCCTTCACGCCCGTTACGGCGACACACTCAGCCAGGTTGGCCGGGAAGATTACGCCCACAAACGAAGTAAAGCTAAACGACGTACCCGCCGCCGCGAAAATCAGTACACCCCGGTTGTAGGCGTAACGAATGGCGTCGGTCATCTGCCCGCTCGACGTCAGGCGGCCCAGGCTCAGGCTGACGATGCGCCGGGTCGGGTTGTCGCCCGCCATCCGGAACGCGTCCGCTACGCCTTTCACCTCCCGACTTTCGTCGATCAACACGTCGGTTGCCGCCCGCACACTCACCAGATTTGCGCCGTAGGCCACGCCCACCGTTGTGCCGTCGGTGCCGCGCGGTCCGGCGCAGGTGCCGAGCATCGAGGTGCCGTGACCGCACAAGTCGGCGGGTGTTTCCACCGGTCCGGTCGGAATGCCGAAAAACGTGGCGCGGGGCAGGGTAACGAGTTTGGTGATGCTCCGGCCCGGCGAATCGCCCTGGTTGAACTGGCTCCCGAGTTTGGCCTGGTCGGGGCTGCACCCGGAATCGATGATTTGTACGGTGATGCCCGCCCCGCTGCTCTGCGCCCAGGCCTGCGGAATGTTGTGGTAGGGCAAATTCCACGAAACCTTACCGTTGGGCGTGGTGGTGGTGTAGTCGCTGCCCGCCACGAGGTTGGGGTTGCCGGTGTTGCTCCCACAGCCGCTACCCGAAGCCACGCGGGCCTGGCGATCGGCCACGCCCGGCTCGTAGCCCATCGGTTCGGCGTAGCGCACCAGGGGCGACTGGCGCAGTTTCTGGAGCGTAACCAGGTTCTTCACCCGCACGTCGAAAACGGGCAGTACGTCTTCCGAAAATACCTCCAACTCCCCGCGTTTCAGGGCGGGTTGGGTTTTGCGTTCCTCTGCAAAAATCAAATCGAGCAGTTGTTGCCGGGCCGCCTGCCAGGCGGGGGCCTTCACATCGAGGGTGTGCATCTGATCGCGAAAATCACCCGTGGTTCCAGCGGGGCGGTACCCAACCGACAGCACCTGGTCGGATTGCGTCAGGGCACTCCAGGCCAGTTGGTCCGGGGCCATGCTCCAGTCAAAGCGGCCTTCCTGTTGCATTTTTGCCCCAATAAATTCATCAATTTCTGCAACGGGCATCAGGGCTGAGCCAGCGGTGGCCTGGGGTACATCGGCGGGGGGCTGGCAGGCCAGCAGCCCGGTAGCCAGCAGGACTGGGTAAAGGAATTTTTTCATGGGTTTAAAGAAAAGGGGTTGAACGATAAAATCCTGGGTAAGGTACTGATATTGAAAACACAAAGCCAAATTGACTCTGGAAAAATCCCACCTGAAAAAGCCCCGCTCGAACACGAAAATGAGGGGAGCCTCCGTTTTACGGGCTGGTAGAAATTACGTAGTTTTGTGGATTAAAAACCCACTAAAATCTCATAGAATGAAGCGTGTACCCTTCCTTTTACTTTTCGGCTTACTGGCTCTAATTACGAGCTGCCGAAAGAACCCTGACCAGTACAAAAAGGCCGCTTCCAACGCCGAATCCATTCGTGAAGCCGAACAAAAGCTGACTGAAGTTATCATTCACGATATTTTTTCGCCCCCCGTTGCCAGCCGTATTTACGCGTATTCGAGCCTGGCCGCCTACGAAGCCATGTTGCCGGGTGCCCCGCTGCACCGCACCCTGGCCGGGCAACTCAACGGGTTTAAGGTAGGGCCGCAGCCCGAATCCGGTCAGGAATATTGCTATCCGCTGGCGAGCGTCCGGGCGTTTCTGACGGTGGGTCGGACGCTGACGTTTTCCGCCGATCGTTTCGATGCGTTTGAAGCTACTTTTTACAAGCAGTACCAGGAAGCGGGCGTACCCAGCGATGTTTTTGATCGCTCCATGGCCTACGGCGAAGCCATTGGTAAGCACATTTTGGCGTACTCTGGCAAGGACAACTACAAGCAACTCCGGGGCTTCAAGCACACCGTAACCAACGAGACCGGTACGTGGGTCCCTACCCCGCCCGCGTACATGGATGCCGTGGAACCGCTCTGGCGCAACATCCGGCCCTTCACCCTCGACTCGGCGGCGCAGTTTATGCCCATTCGTCCGCCCGCCTTTAGTTTGGTCAAAGACAGTTTGTTTTACCGGGAAATGCTGGAAGTGTACGAAGTGGGCAAAAACCTCACCGACGAACAAAGCGAAATCGCCAATTTCTGGGATTGCAATCCGTTCAAAATGAATGTGCAGGGCCACGCCATGTTTGCCACCAAAAAAATGAGTCCTGGCGGGCATTGGATGAGCATCGTCGGCATCGCATCCCGCAAAGCCAAAAGCGATTTTGCGCATACGGTCGAGGCCTACACGCTGACTTCGTTGGCGCTGTTCGATGGTTTTATTGCGTGTTGGGACGAGAAATACCGCTCGGTTCAGATCCGGCCCGAAACGGTAATCAACGCTAGTCTGGACAAAGATTGGCAACCGCTGCTCCAAACGCCGCCGTTTCCCGAATACACCAGCGGACACAGCGTGATTTCGACCGCTGCCAGCCTGGCGCTGACCCAATTATTTGGTAAAAACTTCTCTTTCGACGACTCCTCCGAAGTCAGCTACGGGTTGCCCGTGCGGAAATTCCCTTCGTTTCAAGCCGCCGCCCAGGAAGCCGCCATCAGTCGCTTTTACGGCGGAATTCACTACCGGTCGGCCATTGAAGAAGGGGCCAAACAAGGCCAGAAAGTGGGTGAGTGGGTCATCAGCCAGGTGCATACCCGTAAAAACGAGGCACCCAAAACCGTGGTGTCGGTCGTAAAAAATCTCTAAAACCGGGCCGGTAACCGACTAATTTTATGACGAACGGTTTGCCGTAAACGCTTGCAACGGCTTGCTTTGCCGGATGCTCACGATTCGCCAGTTCCGTAAATCGTACCAGGGCGTTCCGGCGCTGCACGTCGAAGCGCTCAGCCTACCGCCCGGCATTCACTGGTTGCGCGGCGCTAATGGTTCGGGCAAAACTACCTTCTTTCGGAGCGTGGCCGGGATGTTGCCCTGCGAAGGGGAAATCTGGCTCGACGACCGCTGGGAAATCCACCGCGATCCGGTTGAGTACCGCCTCCGGGTCAATTACGCCGAAGCCGAACCAGCCTACCCCGACTTCCTCACTGCCCGCGATCTGATCCGGTTTGTTGGAAAAACCAAACAATCGCCCAGTGGCCAGGGAGATGAACTGGCCGAACGTTTCGGTTTGACCCAGTTTTGGCAAACGCCGTTTGGTACGTACTCCAGCGGGATGCGCAAAAAAACCTCGCTGGTGCTGGCGCTCCTGGGTCGGCCCCGGCTGGTGATGCTCGATGAACCGCTCAATGCCCTCGACATCGCCGCAACGCAGGTTCTCTACCAGTGCATTCGTGCGTTACACACCCAGGGGGTTGGTTTTCTGCTTTCTTCCCATCAGGATTTTCGTTTTGATGAACTTCCCATCGGTCAGCATTTCGTTGTTGAAAATCAAACCCTGCGCCCGGCATGAAATCGCTGTTTTTCCTGCTCAATCGCTGTCTGGTTACCGAGTTTTACCAGCAGAGCGCGGGGTTTTTCATGGTCATTTTACTGCTGGCTTTTGGGTTCTTTTCCTCAACTGAGCACATTGCTCTGGCCCAATACGCCTTTCGTCTGCCGCTGGTCATGGGGATTTACTGGGTGCTTTGGGCGTTGTACGGCGCTAAAACGCTGCAATTTGTCGGGCAAACCCTCCGGCAACCCGAGTACCAGATTCTTTTCCACCTTCGGCTGGTGCCCTTTCGGCAGCGCATCGGGTTGCTGCTGGGCGTACAGTTTTCGTTGCTGCTCCCGGCCGTTCTCTACGCAGTTTTCATGGTGGTGAAAGCGGGTATTCCGTTGAAAGCGACCGGGGGTCTGGCCCTGATCCCGGTTTTTCTAATTGGCCTGACCGTAGCTGGTGCCGCCCAAACCGAATACTGGCTGCGCCATCCCAACGCCCGCCAAAACCGGCAGCGGTTCCGATTTTGGTTTAATGCCAGCTACCCAACGCCCTACGTGCTTTTTTTCGGACGCTACCTCCTGCGCCACCAACCCGTGGCGCTGGGTTTGACCAAACTCGCTTCGGCCTTGCTGGTCTACGGCGTGTGCCACCTCTACCCCACCGACGATTACGACGGGCGATTGCTGGCGATTGGCGTATTGCTGTCGGTTGCCATTCACGCGGGATTGGTGTACCAATTCTATCAGTTTGAAGCCGGGCAGCTGCTCCTGTTACGCAACCTACCCATCCCGTTGGCAAAACGGTTTATCGGCTACGCGTTGGTACTCGCGCTGCTTTGGTTACCCGAACTCGGATTACTTCTCCGGTATCGCCCAGTGGGGGTTTCGATCTGGTTTTTGGCCGAACTTTGCTGGTTTGCCTGGGGCCTTCTGCTCCTGATTTATAGCCAGTTACTTATCCGGCCCCTGACTTTGGAACAGCTTGTCGGAAAGGCATTCTGGGGGTTTGTCCTGGGGGTTTTCATCGTGATGTTTCGCGTCGACATTGGCTTGCTTGGTTTGCTGGCCTGGGGATTGGGCTACGCTATTTTTCGACGGTGGTTTTGGCGGGCGGAATGGGTGGGGAGTTAAACGGGCCGATTTTCACCGGAAAACTTCTTAAACTCGTAACTTGCCCACAACCTGAACAACGCCCCCATGCAACCCGCAACGCTCGCCGAAAAATGGACGTACCGCGATATGCTCGAACGGCTCCCGCCGGAGTCGCGGTACGAATTGCGTGCTAATCAACTGCTTGAGATGAGTCCTGCCCCGAGTGGTGAACATCAGAAAATTTCTAAGCGGCTATTTCGCTTGCTCGATCGCTTTGTGACCCAGCATCATCTGGGCGAAGTGGATTACGCGCCCTTCGATGTGCGGCTCGACGAAAACAACGTCGTCCAGCCCGATATCCTGTTCATAGCCCAAACGAACACCGGCCAAATGACCCGACAAGGCTTTGAAGGCGTTCCCGACTTGCTGGTCGAGATCATTTCGCCGTCGTCGCACTACCGGGATACTTTCGAGAAAAAAGCGGATTACGAGCGCTTCGGCGTGCTGGAATACTGGCTCGT
Organism: Cytophagaceae bacterium; assembly: GCA_026785975.1. Taxonomy (GTDB): domain Bacteria; phylum Bacteroidota; class Bacteroidia; order Cytophagales; family Spirosomataceae; genus JAJAZB01. The sequence goes on from JAJAZB010000156.1 coordinate 13,273, forward strand.
TGACCCCGCCAACCGGGTGATTGAAGTGTTTACCCTGCGCGAAGGCCAGTACCAACTGCACAGTTTTGTGGCTGAAAACGGCACGGCCCTTTCGGCCTTGCTGCCGGGATTTGAGGCCCCGAGCGGGGAGGTGTTTGGGTGAGCACTTACTCACGCTCCAGGAAATTACCCGTTGAAATGTGATTTGTTCCTTCCAGAAACCTCGCTTCTCAACGAGGTTTTTTTCGTTTCTTTACAATCCGAAAAAGCCACAACCTACCGATGAACCTACTCAAACGCCTCCTTCACTTTTCACTTTTCACTCTTCACTTTTCACTAAATGCGCAGGATCCCTGGAAAATCACTGCCCAGAATTTTGACCCCAACAATTACTACGGCGTGACCGTTGCCAACGGGATGATCGGGATTGTGAGTTCGCCTGAACCCCTGAAAGTCAAGGATATCGTGCTCAACGGGGCCTTCGATACCTACGGGCGCGGGCGGGTGTCAAACATCCTGAAAGTGTTTGATTTTGCCAACATGGACCTCGATGTCGACGGCCGTCGCCTCGACCGCAAGACCATCCAGAATTACGCCCAAACGCTCGATATGAAGGGCGCGAGTTTGACCACGACCTTCGACCACGACGATAAACTCTCGGTGAAAACCACGCTGGTTGCCCTGCGCCACCTGCCGCACACCGCCCTCATCGAGGTAACGCTCACGGCGAAGCGCGACGTGGAAGTAACCCCGCACAGCGTACTCTCGGCCCCGGATATGCTCCGCGACGTGCAAAACCGCTACCACCTCATCGCCCGCCCCCACGCGCTTATTCCGCTTATGACTTCGGTGGCTAAATCGCCCACGGGCAAGCACACGGTGGCGGCTTCCAATAGTTTTATTTTTGAAGAACCACGCGGCCGGGAACCCAGCCTGGTTCACGAAGAATGGGACTACAACCTGCACCGGTTGAAGTTTACCAAAAGGCTGAAAGCGGGCGAAACCTACCGGTTCTGCGTGGTCGGTTCGGTCACCTCGACCGAACACGTCAGCGACCCGCACAACGAAGCCGAACGCCTCACGATTTTTGCCGCACTCGAAGGCCGCGAGCGCCTCCTCAAACGCCACCAGGAAGCCTGGGCCGACCTTTGGGCCTCCGATATTCAGATTGAAGGCGACCCCGAAGCGCAGCGGGCGGCGCACATGGCGCTCTACCACCTGTACTCGTTTTGCCGCGAAGGGCAGGCGTACAGCCTTTCGCCGATGGGCCTCTCGGGCCTCGGTTACAACGGCCACGTGTTCTGGGATACCGAACTCTGGATGTACCCGCCGCTGCTGTTGCTGCACCCCGAAATGGCCAAATCGCTGCTCGAATACCGGTTTGATCGCCTCGAAGCCGCCCGCCAAAACGCCAAATCGCACGGCTACCGGGGGGCGATGTTTCCCTGGGAATCGGACGATGTCGGGCAGGAAGCCACGCCGGTTTGGGCGCTCACGGGGCCGTTTCAGCACCACATCACCGGCGACGTGGGTTGGGCATTCTGGAAATATTACCAGGTGACCGAAGATAAAGTCTGGCTGCGCGACCGGGGCTACCCGATGCTGAAGGAAGTGGCCGATTTCTGGGTGAGCCGCGCCGAGAAAGGAACCGATGGCAAGTACCACGTTATCAACGTGGTGTGTGCGGACGAATGGGCCGAGAATGTCGACGACAACGCCTTCACCAACGGCGTCGCGAAGGAAGTACTCAACTACGCCCTCGAAGCCGCCGACGAACTGAAAATCAAGCCCGATCCGCGCTGGACGGAGGTCGCCGATGGGTTGGTTATCCTGAAATTCCCTGACGGCACCACCCGCGAACACGCCAGTTACAACGGCGAGGTCATCAAGCAAACGGACGTGAACCTGCTTTCCTATCCCCTACACCAGGTCACCGACAAAGCCTCGATTCAGCGGGATTTGGCGTACTACGAAAAAGTACTGGCCGACAACGTGCCCGGTCGCGAGGGGCAAAGTCCGGCGATGTCACACGCGATTTTCTGCATTCTCCACGCCCGCCTCGGCAACACGGAAAAGGCCACGCAGTTGTTCACGAAAAGCTACAAACCCAACGAAGTGCCACCCTTCGGCGTACTGGCCGAAACGGCGGGCGGTACCAACCCCTACTTCGCGACGGGTGCGGGTGGTTTTCTGCAAACCTTGCTCAACGGCTTTGGGGGCCTCGATATCAATGAAGAAGGGATCGAGCAGTTAAAAGTCAAACTCCCCGCCAAGTGGCGCTCACTGACGATTACGGGCGTCGGGCCGGAGAAAAAGACGTACTCGGTGCGGCAGTAGGTTCGCCGTTGCTGCTCAGACAAAAACCTATTTAATCAAAGCAAGCGGTCACGCTGAGCGGAGCGGTCGGCTCCGCGTGACCGCTTGCTTTGATCGCTAAACCACTTCAAAAAGCCTTACCGCTTCCCCGGCGTAGTCGTGTTCGACGTTTTCGTCAGGGCAATCGTAAACGAAAGCGACTCGATTTTAGCGAGTACGTCGGCAGTGGGTTCGGTGCTGCCCACCGAACGACTGAAAGCCAGGAAGGTTTCCAGGGTATTGGCTCCGTAGCGGAATTCAGTCGTGCTGAGCGTCTGGATGTCGAGCGTCGTAATCCCCCGCTGGCCGTCGGTGCTGAGATGTAGTTTGTCGGCTTCGCTGGTGTAGCGGCCTGAGGCCGTGCCGTTGCCCCAGGTGCCATCGGCGCGGTATTCGTAGCTGACCGGGCTGCTGGGAAACTCGGTGGCGGTTTTAGCAGGTTGGCCTTTTTCTTTGGCCGTCACCGTAAGCGAAGCCAGCCGCCAGGTGCCTTCCATCCGCGCGTCGTGAGTGCCGCCGGGCAGCACGTCTTCGGATTTTTTGGAACAGGCCGCCAGGCTAAGCAGCAGGAGTAGCAGACTGACAAGACGTAAATTTCGGGTTGAAGTAGTCATGATTTGGGAGAACATTTAAGTTGAAAACCAGTTTTTTGCGGCTCGACAGCCAGACGAAAACACGCGGCAACCGCACGTAAGCCTTGGGTTGAATCGGCTCGAAATGAGCACTTCCAGGTAGTTTGAACGCTTTGTTTTGAAAAAAAGCACCTGAAACCGGAGGGTTCAGCAGCGAGTTTAAAGCCCTTCGATTTTCCAACAAACCCCCCAGCCAGCAACCGGGCGGTTTAGATTCATCCCTAAAAATTAATTTCCAAGTTTCAAGTCCACCCACCGAATAGCCCACATAGATAACCAGGCTGCGGTTGCGGATTTTCTCAAACTGCGGGTCGCTGCTCAGGTTGGCAAGGCCGAGGTCGTAGCGAAGGCTGGCGACGATGCGGTTGTTGAGCCAGCACCCCGCCGTCAGGCTCAGGCCCGCGTAGAAGCGCCGAAAGCCGCCCTTGCTCTTGTCAAAGGCATTGATGGAGTTACCGCCGTCTTTCACCTTGCCGCTCAGCCCGTAGGCAAAATAGGGACCCAGGCCACCGAAAAGCAGTTTTTTACCAGGCAAGGGGTAGAGGTACAGCGCGTGGATGGGAATTTCGAGGTACAGCAGTGAAATTTTTTCGCTGAAGCCCCCGTCGTCGATTTTCCCGCCTTTCCCGATGATTTCCAGCCCTGCCTGCACGGCCAGGTTATCGAGAAACGAGGGC
>JAJAZB010000157.1 GCA_026785975.1 Cytophagaceae bacterium
CCTCTCCACCGGAGAGGGGCCGGGGGTGAGGCTAAGCGAAAGTTCTAACTAAAAAAGGCATCCCGAGTACTCGGGATGCCTTTTTTGGTTCAGAACGCCAAAACGGTTTGGCTGATAATCGCACAGGCCTCCTCCATTTGCGCTTCGGTAATGATGAGGGGCGGAGCAAACCGGATTTTATTGCCGTGGGTGGGCTTCGCCAAAAGTCCGTTTTCCATCAACTTCAAACAAAGATTCCAGGCTGTTTCGCCACTTTCTTCATCGTCGATGACCAGCGCGTTGAGCAAGCCCTGACCACGAACCAGCGTAATCAGGGCACTTTTCTGCGCCAATTCGGTCATGCGCTGCCGGAAGAGTTCGCCCATCTGCTGGGCGTTCTCCGCCAGATTTTCGTCCCGCAACACGTCGAGTGCCGCGCGGGTCACGGCGCAGGCGAGCGGATTCCCCCCGTAAGTAGAGCCGTGTTCGCCGGGGCGGATCGTCAGCATCACGTCGTCGTCGGCCAGTACGCACGACACGGGGTACACGCCGCCGGAAAGTGCCTTGCCCAAAACCAGCAAATCGGGCCGGACGCCCTCGCGATCGCAGGCCAGGCGGCGACCCGTGCGGCCCAGACCCGTTTGTACTTCATCGGCGATAAAAAGCACGTTGTACGCCGTGCAAAGTGCCCGCACTCCGCGCAAATATCCCGCGTCGGGTACCACAACACCGGCTTCGCCCTGAATCGGTTCGACCATAAACCCGGCAATGTTGGGGTCCTTCGCCAGAACCCGTTCCAAAGCAGCCAAATCATTGTAGGGAATAAGTTGATACCCCGGCAGCAACGGACCGTAGTCGTTGGTACTGCTGGCATCGGTCGACGACGAAATGGCCGCCAGGGTGCGCCCCCAAAAATTGCCGGTGGCAAAGACGACCTGGGCTTGGTTTTGCGGAATCCCTTTCACCTTGTACCCCCATTTACGGGTGAGCTTCAGTGCCGTTTCGCCGCCCTCGACCCCCGAGTTCATCAGCAAGGCTTTGTCGTACCCAAAATACGCGCACAGGTATTGTTCGGTTTCGCCGAGTTGGTCGTTGTAAAAAGCCCGCGAGGTGAGCGTCAGGCGTTGGGCCTGTTGAATTAGTGCGTCTACGATACGCGGGTGGCAGTGGCCCTGATTGACGGCGGAGTAGGCCGACAGAAAATCGCAATAGCGTTGCCCTTCCACGTCCCAGACGTACACGCCTTCACCCCGGTTCAACACCACCGGGAGCGGGTGATAATTGTGCGCCCCGTACTGGTCTTCGAGGTCCATGATCTGTTGGGCGGTTGACAAACTATTCGTGAGCGTTTCCATAAGTAGCAAAGAAAAGATGTACCAAAAGTATCTGATAGTAAAGTAATTATGCGGCAATTTGGTTTCTGAATACCCACACGAAAGCGCAGCCCAACCAGGCTTGCCGACGTGTTTACAAAATAGAAAGGTCAGGAAACTCAGATGAAACTGTACGTACCAATTACCTGCAGCAGGCGCCGGGTACTGGCGAGAATGCGGTCGATCTTGCAGAAGTGCCCATGCAGAGCACACACGCCAACGACGGCCCGGCATAGCGCGGGGCTATGCCCGAAGGATTGCTTCAAAAACCGGACGTTATTCATTAGGTTGACGTAGAGTTTTTTCTGCAAATACTAAAAAAACGGGGGTTTTCGCCAGGGTTCATCCCAAACAATCCTTCTGAATGTTTGGTTATCTGGAAATAATCAACGCGCCTTAAACTTTGAAAAATACGCAGCCAAAGCCGGATAAAATAAATATAGGCTTGACGGAAGAGGACTATTATCTGGACGAATCCGAGCGAATGGTCTTTACGGAGGCGTATCATTTGGGCCGGGGGTACTGCTGTAAAAGTGGTTGTCGGCACTGCCCTTACGGGTTTAGCGGTTCCCCGACCTCGGCAAAAGGATTGAGTAAATTTATCCTTTGCTGACCTGGGCACCCACGGTTTTTCCCAGAGTTTACAGAAATTATGGCTCAGTGTTTGGCATTTACTCCGAAAAAGTCCACCTTTGCGCTCTCATTTTCAAGCATTGATTGTATGGCACGGGTTTGTCAGATTTCCGGAAAGAAAACACAGGTGGGCAACAATGTTTCGCACGCCAACAATAAGACTAAACGTAAGTTTTACCCTAACCTTCAGCGCAAGCGTTTTTACCTTGCTTCTGAAGGCCGCTGGGTTGAACTGAAAGTCGCAACTTCGACCATCCGTACCATCAACAAAAATGGCCTCGAAGCTGTGTTGAAGAAAGCGAAAGCCAAAGGAACGCTGACGGCGAAGGTGTAGCAATCCTACTTTATTCTGAAAAAACCGCTCTGGGTATAGCCCGGAGCGGTTTTTTGTGTGTGAAGCTAACTCGGTCGGGTTTCAAATGACCCGTTTCAACGCAAAACTGGTGATGAACATACGCCCCTCCCGCTTGACGGCCAGCACAATTTCCCGCCCCTCCCCCCGCTGGAGTACCTTGTAAATGTCTGAAATATTGAGGGTGCGGCAAAGCTGGCTATTGATCGAAACCAACTCATCGCCCTGTTGCAACCCGGCCAGGTCGGCGGGCGATCCGTCGAGCACCCGGTCAATGATAAACTGACGGAAATCAGTGCCTTTGGCGATAAGTTCAATGCCACTCATGTTGTGTTCAAACGCTTCGCGCAAACGCCTGCGGACCGGCTTGAGCACCATGTACTGTTCGGCGTAGTTGAAGGTCACCTTGAAACGACGCAACAGTTCACAGCCAATATTTCCCTGCCGGTTGCCGCGTTGCGAAATAGTCAGTCCGTAGGCCATACTATCCGGAAAGCAAGCCAGAATGTTACTGAGTTCAACGGTACCAATGCGCACTTTCGCCAGGCGTCCCAGATTTCCATTAATCACGCCGCTCAAGCCCCGGCCCAACTGCGCCCGGATGACCTTTTCGGGTGGGTGAATTTCGCTGCGCGAATCCACGTCGAGCGACAGCGCATGGCCCGCGCCGGTATCGATCAGTAGCCGCAGGGGTACCGTGCGGTCATGATTGACCAACGTCACGCTGTTCATGTAGGGCTTGGTATCCTCGATGGTGATGGGGTATTTTTCGCCCTTCCGGGAGCGATACTTGTAATGCCCCGGTTTGGTCAGGGTAATTTCGTGGTTGCTGAAATCGATGGTTACAACGAAATTATTGAATACTTCGTAGCCAAAAATCCCGTGAACGGGTACGCCCATGTATTCGGAGAGGGCCAGCGCGTCTTCGTCGAGGACGACGATGGTCTGGTTGTAGCCCACCATGTCGCCCATTTTGAGCGTACTTCCCAGGGTTACGGAGGCCGATAGACTTTGCCCTTCACCAGCCCCCGCAATTTTTATCCGCCGGATGGGCATCAGATGCCGGGCCGCCGGTATTTTTGAATCCGTAAGAATGGCGGTGCTCACCCCGGTATCGAGGACAAACCACAAGGTGTCCGAATTATTGAGGCGAATCGGAACGAGAATCAGGTTGGAGTGAAGTTGAAATGGAATCCGCGCTACCTTCTGCTTATTGCGCAGGTGAAATCCATACTTTTCCTGCCCTACGGCAGGCGACACACCTGCACCCAGCAGCCAAATGGTCAGGAGGCAAAGGAGCGGTTTCATGGTTAAACGTAGTTCTAAGCGGGGTGAATGTACCGATGAAATAAGGAATTTCCAAGACCTTTTTGTTATTTGGTCCGTTGGTTAAAACGAGTGACCGGGTTTTATATTTAATTCGCGCCGGTAGAGAAGTAATCCTTTATGGTACTAAATGCGAATCGAGGATTGGAATTAAAAAAAACAGGCAATTCGCGCGTTATACCCCCAAACCGAAGCATCGGACCGCCCCTAAAAGTTCCCTCTGGGGCGGTTCGATTTCTATAGTTTAGGGGTTCTTTTTACCGACTCTTGATTCTTACCAACTCTTGATTTACAATATTTCGTCAATGAGGCTTTGCTTCACGGGGAAAAAGGAAATTTGGACCGGGCCACCCGAGCGGTTGGGAAACTACAAAAATCCGACTCTCCCGTTTTCGTTCCCAATTTTAGTGGGGTAGAGTGAAGGTTTGCCGATCACTGCCGATGTTTTTTTTGATAATCTTCTTTTGCGATAAACTGTCAAACCAATTCAACTAAATGAACTGGTCAGGAAGGTTAGTACACCAACACAATTACCTCTAAACCAGGATTTTCATGAACACTTCACTTCCCGGCTTTGCCCGATTTTCTCGCCTGATTCTCGCGGGCATCGGGCTGGCCTCCCCCGGCTTTGCCCAGACGAAACCCGACCCGACGCTGTCGAACCCGGCCCAACTCTCCTCGCCCATCCGCCGGGCGCAGCCCCTCGACACGTTGCTGGTTTCGGGGGCTTCCGGCACCACGCTGACCGTCAGCGATGGGGCCGGAACCGAGTACGTTCGCCGCGCCGTCCGGCCCGCTGTGCCGTTCGCGGTGGGCGGGGCGCTGGGTACGCACGTCGTCCGTGTGACCGATGGGCAGGGGCGCAAAACCGAGTTGTTCCGCTTCGCCGTCGAGGCCAGCACGAGCATCCACGACGGCGGGTACTACGGGCCGATGTTCGAGTTGTTTCGCCGGGGAATTGAAGAAAACGAAGAGGTGGGCAGCACGGTTTGGAACGGAAAACCCTACCGCTACTTTGTGCCCTGGATTCTCGACCACGGCCACACCATGCGGGGCCAGAAGTATTTCCGGGGCTACGGGTCGGAATTTGTGGATTTGCTGCGGGAAACCCAGCGAACCGACGGGATGATTTACAGCTTCGTCCACCACACCCCCAACCCCGAGTACTTCCTGACGCGCGATAAGTTTTCGGGCTACACCCAGAAAATCGGCGACCGCTACTTCACCCGCCAGCCCACCGAAAACCACCCTGAGTATATGTACGTCAACACGGTGTACCAGTGCTGGAAATCGGGCGGCGACCTGGCCTGGCTGACCAAAACCCTGCCCTCGGCGGCCCGCGCCCTCGATTACGCCCCCAACGACCCCGCCCGCTGGAGCCAGCGTTTTCAGTTGCTCAAACGGGTGTACACCATCGACTCCTGGGATTTCGCCGTGGATGACGAGTACCTGCCCAACCTCGGCCTGACCAACAGCATGATTATCGGCCCGGTGAAGTCGAAATTCGGGGTGTTTTTTGGCGACAATACCGGTTACATCGCGGCGTGTTTCGAGCTGACCGAAATGCTGGAAAGCATCGGGCAGGCCACCGAAGCCAAAAAATACCGGGAGCGGGGCGAGAGCCTGAAAGCGCGCCTCGACCAACTGGCCTGGAACGGCCGGTTTTACACCCATTTCATCGACGAAGACCCGAGCGTGAAACGCAACCTCGGCGTGGACGAGCGTTTGCAACTGGCCCAATCGAATGCGTACTCGCTCAACCGGCCCCTCGACCCGACCCAGCGCAAGGCCATTCTCGATTCGTACCTCGGCCTGAAAAGCAACCTGCCCGTGGGGTCGCCGGGCGAATGGTACTCCATTTTTCCGCCGTTTGGGCGGGGGTTCGGGGCGCACAACGAAATCTGGCAGTACATGAACGGTGGGGTCGGGGGCCACGTGGCGGGCGAACTAGCGCGGGGTGCCTTCGAGAGCGGCTACGAAACCTACGGAGCCGACATCTTGAACCGCCTGTTCGAGTTGGGCAAAAAATACGACAACAAAATTTACTTCGCCTACACCGGTTCGATGCCGCCCCCGCCCGCCCCGCCCGTTTTCAAGCCGCTCGATTTAGCACCGCTCGCCAACATGGACACCTGGGACCTGGGCGGAACTGGCGTTTTCTCCTGGATGCAATCCAAAAAAGGGGATGATTTGCGGGAACTGCCCGTCGGGGAGCAAACCCTCGCCAACGTGCGATTCAACCTCCTCGATCCCGCCAAAAATAATCGCCGGGCCGTCGTCGCGGTTTCCCGGAAAACCGGCTACCCGGCCACGGTCGAAGTGCCGGTAAACGACACCACGGCCTGCGTATACCTGCTGCACACGGCCTCCAAACCGGCCTCCGAAAACATTGTTGGGTCGGTGACCTTCGTGTACGCCGACGGCAGCCGCAAAACTCAGTACCTGATTTCGGGAAAACACCTGACCTACTGGTGGTTCCCGGCCCTGAAAACCGACCATTCCGGCGTAGCCTGGCGCGGCAAAAACCCCGTGACCGAGGGTGTCGGCTTGAGCTGGTGCGCCCTGAACAACCCCGAGCCGCGCAAGAAACTCAGTAAACTGGTTTTCACCGCCCCCGAAAACGAGGGCATTTACACCCTGCTGGGCCTGACGCTGGCGACGAAACCGCACTACGTGCCGGTGAAGGCCCCCTCGTACGGCGGCCCCGACAACTGGGCCGCCGCCACGGCGATGGCGGCGCTGGTGGAAGGGCTGGCCGGGATCAAAGACGCCCCCACTTCGCAGGCTTACGCCCGGCCCGTACTGGCTCCGCGCTGGGGAGAAACCCGCTCGGATACCGTTGCGGTGACCATTTGCTACCCCGCCTCGGGTGGGTACGTGGCGTACCGCTACACGCACGACCGCGCCCGGAAACAACTCCACCTCACCACCACGGGCAGCGGGAAAACCCTGCGGTACCACCTGTTGTTGCCCGAAAAAGCGACTGCTGTCCGGTCGGTGCGGGTGGATGGGAAACCGGTCACGTTCGCTACGTCGACCGTCGAAAAATCCGTGTACGCCGACTTCGAGGTCGCCAGCGGTGCCCCGCAGCGGGTAGTGCTGGCGTATTGACCTCGTGGATGCAACCATTTCCTGAACTCATGCGCAACTCGTTGCTTTTTCTGCTTTTCGTCGCGGTCATCCACCACCCGGCCACAGCCCAGGCTCCCACTCCCGCCATCAACCCCGAGTTGCTCACCAAGCGCTGGCCTGCCGCCTGGATTGCCCCGCCCGGCGTTTCGTTGAAGGAATACGGCGTGTTTCATTTTCGGAAAACCATCGACTTGCCCGAAAAGCCCGGTCAGTTTGTCGTCCACGTTTCGGCGGACAACCGCTACCAGTTGTTCATCAACGGCCAACTCGTCAGCCTCGGCCCGGCCCGGGGTGACGTGGCCCACTGGCGGTTTGAAACGGTGGACCTCGCGCCCTTTTTGAGTCGCGGCAAAAACACGCTGGCCGCCGTGGTCTGGAACTTCGGCTCCCACGCGCCGCTGGCCCAGATGAGCTACCAAACCGGTCTTATCGTGCAGGGCAACTCAGCGACGGAGGCAATCGTCAACACGGGTACAGACGCGGGCTGGAAAGTAATTCGGAACGAAGCCTACACGCCCATTCCCTGGGGGCCGGTCGCCAAGCTCGACAACTACTGGTACTTCGTGGTCGGGGCCACCGACGAGGTGGACGCCGCCCGCTACCCCTGGGGTTGGCAAACCGCCGATTACGACGATTCGGCCTGGCAGGCCCCCCGCAAACTGGCCCAGGGCAAAACCGACGGCGTGTCGGGCGACGTCAACTGGAACCTGATTCCCCGCACCATTCCCCCACTCGAATCGCGGGAGCAGACTTTTGCCGCCGTGCGGCGAGCCACGGGACTGACGGTACCACCCGATTTTTTTACAGGAAAAACGGAACTGACGATTCCCGCCAACACCACGGTTTCGGTGCTCCTCGACCAGGGTGTGCTGACCACGGCCTACCCGCGTTTGCTGGTGAGTGGGGGCAAGGGCAGCCTCGTCAAACTCACGTACGCCGAGGCGCTGTTTGATTCGACGAAAGAAAAAAAAGCCCGCAACCGCGTGGAGGGGATGCAACTCATCGGTTTCGACGACCGCTTCCGGCCCGACGGCGGTGCCCGGCGAAGTTTCGAGCCGCTCTGGTATCGCACCTTCCGCTACGTGCAACTCGACGTGAAAACCGGAACCGAGCCGCTGACTATCCACCGGCTCGACAGCCGTTTTACGGCGTACCCATTTCAGGAAAAAGCCCGGTTCAGCAGCAGCGATTCATCGTTGAAGGCAATCTGGAACATCGGCTGGCGCACGGCCCGGCTCTGCGCCAACGAAACCTACATGGATTGTCCGTACTACGAGCAATTGCAGTACGTGGGCGACACCCGGATCCAGGCGCTCATTTCGCTCTACGTCTCGGGCGACGACCGGCTGATGCGCAACGCCCTCCAGCAGTTCAACCACTCGCGCATTCCCGAAGGCATCACCCAAAGCCGTTACCCCAGCGAACTGATGCAGATTACGCCCACGTTTTCGCTGGCCTGGGTGCTGATGGTGCATGATTACTGGATGCACCGAGCGGACGACGGATTTGTCAAATCCTTCCTGCCCGGCATCCGGGGTGTGCTCGACTGGTTTGAGACGCAGGTCAACGAACGGGGTTTGGTAAAGACCCTGCCGTACTACGATTTCTTCGACTCGCAGTACCCGCTCCACGAAATTGCCCGGAAGTCCGAGGGGCGGGGCCTGACCGTCAGCACGCTGTACTTTGCCTACGCCCTCGATCACGCCGTGGCGTTGTTTGGTCGCTACGGCAAACCCGGCGAGGCAGACTACTACCGGCGGCTTTCGGCGAAACTCAAAAAAGCAACCTACCTGCAATGCTACGATTCGGCGCGGGGGCTTTGGGCGGATTCGCCGACCAAAACTCACTACAGTCAGCACGCCAGCGTGATGGCCGTGCTCACCGACGCGGCCCCCGTTGCCGACCAGCCCCGGCTGATGCGCCGCGTACTGACCGACACCAGTTTGATTCAGGCCGCCACGTATTTTCAGTTTTACAACGCCCAGGCGCTACGCAAAGCCGGGTTGGCCGATGAGTACCTGCCCAGCCTGGGGGCCTGGCGCGGCATGGTGGCGCAAGGGCTGAGTACGTTTGCCGAGTGGGAAGTGGAACCGCGCAGCGACTGCCACGCCTGGAGCGCCAGCCCGAATTATTATTTTTTGTCGCTCGTGACGGGCATTGTGCCCGCCTCGCCGGGTTTTCAGACCGTGCGCATTCAGCCCGCGCTGGGGCCGCTGACGGAGGTCGACGGCACGATGCCGCACCCGGCGGGCGAGATTCGGGTTTCGTTGAAACGGGTGGGCAAAACCGGCGTTTCCGGCACCGTCATCCTGCCTGCCGGGCTGAGGGGTGAGTTTGGCTGGAATGGAAAAATGATTGCGCTGAAGCCAGGGATCAATTCAATTGATCGACCCTGATGGCCGACGGGACTATCGGGCCAGGTAGTCCATGGGTGTTTTGCCAAACTCTTTTTTGAAGCAACGGCTGAAATAAGCCGGGTCGCTGAAGCCCACTTGGTAGGCGATTTCCGATACGTTGAGCGAACCATGTTCGAGGAGTTGCACGGCGCGTTGCAGACGTACCTGCCGGATAAATTCGGTGCCCGACAAATTGGTGATGCTTTTGAGTTTCCGGTAGAGCTGCATCCGGCTCAGGTTGAGGGCGTCTTCCAACTGTTCGATGTCGAAATGAGGATCGTCGAGGTGCGTTTCGATTACGGCGACGATTTTCTGGATGAACTGGGCCTCTTTGGGTGGAAGTTGCACGTCCGAGGGTTGAGTCAAAGCCCGGCGGCTGAATTTTTCGCGCAGGACCTGGCGATTCTGGATCAGAGCCTTCACTTTGGCCTCCAGAATCGACAGGTTGAACGGCTTCGTCACGTAATCGTCGATGCCCAATGCAAACGCGCTGAGTTGGCTCGGGTTGCTCGACCGCGAGGTGAGCAGCAGAAAGGGAATGTGGCTGGTTTTTTCGTTGGTTTTGAGCGCCTGGCACAACTCCGCGCCGTCCATTTCGGGCATGAGCCAGTCGGAAATCACCAGATCGGGAATGAGTTTTTGCGCTTGCACCAGGGCGGCTTTGCCATCGGCGGCCGTCAGCACGTGGTAGTGTTGAGAAAAGGATTCCTTCAGGTACTGGCGGAGTTCTTCGTTGTCTTCAACGATGAGCAGCAAGGGAAGAGCCTTGCCAGCGGGCACGGCCAGGGCCTCGGGCACGATCAGGGGCAGGAGCGGTTGACCCAACTCGGCGCCTGAAACCGACTGCGCCGAGAGCCATTCGGGCGGGAAAGCGGATTCATCGAGCGGCAGGGTTACCACCACCTGCGTGCCGACTTTCTCCGTGCTTTGCGCACGAATCGTGCCCCGGTGCAATTCAGTGAGTTCGCGGGTCAGGGCCAGCCCGATGCCACTGCCCGCTTTTTTCTTGCTGATTTGCTGGCCCTGGGCCTGATAAAACCGCTCGAAAATGTGCCCTAAGTCGGCTTCTGAAATGCCCACGCCGGTATCCTCAACCGTGAGAATAAGCTGGTTACCGGCGGCTGGCGTAATGACCGCACTCACGCACACTTCACCGCCTTCGGGCGTGAACCGCAGGGCGTTGGAAAGCAGATTATAGACGATTTTTTCCACCACGTCCGCGTCGAAAAAGCCTTCATACGAATCGTAATTGGCCTTAAACAGCAGCGTATTGCGTTTGGATTCCGCCAGTTGCCCGAACGACTGCACGATGCGTTCGATGAAATACACGACATCGTTGCGCGAAATCTCGGGAATCAAACTACCACTTTCGAGTTTCGACAGGTCGAGCAACTGATTGACCAGCCGCAGCATCCGCTGGGCATTGCGTTGCATAATTTGAACCTGGTGCCGGAGTTTAGGGTCCAGGGCTACGTCTTCTTTCAACGTGTCGAGCGGGGTCAGAATCAGCGTCAGCGGCGTACGGAATTCGTGCGAGATGTTGGTAAAAAAACTGGTTTTGGCGTCATCGAGCGCCTGAATGGTATCCCGTTCAATCTGCTTGATGCGGATATCGGCTTTGAGACGTTCGCGAATCAGAATAATTCGCCGAATGGCGTACAACAAGCTCAAAAACGTCAATCCGTAGAGCAGGTACGTCCACCAGGTGCGGTACCAGGGGGGCAAAACGGTGATTTGAATGGCGCGGGGCGTACTCCAATCCCCATTCCCAACAGCAGCTTTCACCAGAAAAGTGTACGTACCGTCGGGCAGGTTGGTGTACGTTGCCGACCGCTGGGTACCCACGTAATTCCAGTCGGGGTCGAAGTCTTCCAGTTTATAGGCGTAGCGAATGTTGCGGCGGTGCAAATACGAAATGCCCGTGTATTCGAGCGTGAACACGGACTGATTGGGCTTGAACACCAACTGCCCGGCGTCGATCAGGTTTACCCGGCTGGGCGCGTCGGGTTCGGCGGGGTTTACCGGGCGGTTGAAAAGCCGGAGTGCGGTTAGATTCACCGGGGGCGGGAGCGACTTTTCTTTCAGCCGCTCCGGGCGAAAAAGCACCAGCCCCTGCATGTGCCCAAAGGCCAGTTCGCCCGAGGGAAGACGCGTACTGGCCCCCGGAATAAACTCTTTCCCCATCAGCCCGTCGCTTTGATAAAACGTCTGGGTGACGTTGGTGGCCGGGTTAACATTTGAAATTACCCCGTTGGTCGACAACCAGATAGTGCCCTCATCGTCTTGATTGATGTCCGCGATAAAATTATTGGGTAACCCGTTTTGGGTGGTCAGGCACGTAAATCGCCCCGTTCGGGCATTGAACCGATTCAGGCCGCCTCCGTTGGTGCCGATCCAAATTCGCCCCTGGCGATCCTCAAACAGGCAGGTGATGCTGTTACTGCTTAGGCTACCCGGTTTCCCGTCGCTCACGTAGCGCCAAACCTGAGCGGTTTTACGATTCCAGCGGATCAGTCCTCCATTATACGTGCCAATCCAAAGCTGCCCGGACGCATCTTCGCAGAGTGCGTTGAAGTTCACCTGGTTGTAGACCTTCCTGACGGCGGTTAGGTCTACGGGCCTGAGTTGGTTGGTTTGCTCGTTGAAGTGCAGCAACTCTTCCTGGGTACCAATCCACACGCCTCCCAACCGGGCGATGGCGAACTTGCTGACCGATTTGCTCTTGCCAACCGCCGGCATGGCCGTAAGCCGACCGGTTTGGGTGTTATAAAGCGAAAACCCCGTTGTCCAGGTACTGATGAGCACATTGCCCGCCGGCGTGGGGAGTACGGCGGGAATGTCGTCGGAACCCAGCCCCGAATTCTGCTGCTGAATGTGGCGAAATTGCTTCCGGTTGGGAGAAACAACCGTAAGCCCCCGGGTCGAGCCAATCCATAGCCCACCCGTTCGGTCACTGGCCACCGCTGTCACCTTGGGAGTCAGCAGGCTTTGTGGGTTGCGCGGCTCGTACCTGATCGACGTAAAGAGTTCGGGTTGTGCCCGGAGGATGTTTACGCCCCCTTGCCAGGTGCCCATCCAGAGGTTGCCCTCGGCATCGCGAAAGGCTTTCTTCAAGGCGTGCGTACTCAGGCTTTTTTCGTTTTCAGCATCGGGCATCAAAAGAGCCGGACGCCGGGCGTCGTGCTTTGGGTACACGACCGCTCCGTAATCGGTAAGCACCCAGACCCGTCCCGATGGGTCCTCGACGATGTCGGTAATCATGTTGACCGTTTCGATTTTGCCCGGTTTAAAAAACACCTGGGTAAACTGGCGTTGCGCCGGATCGAACTGAAAAAGCCCCCGCCCCCCGGTACCCACCCAGAAGCGTCCCTGACCATCTTTTTTTACGACCGTGACGGAACGGTAGCGAGGATCAGCTTTGAGCGCAACGGGCAATTCATACGCCGTTACCCGGTTCGATTGGGTGTGGAGGGAGAAAAGTTTACCGTCGCCGGTACCGATCCAGAGTTGGTCAGCCTCCTGGTAGAGTGCCGTGATGGATTTGCCAAACCGGACGTCCTCCCAACGACTGACCGTACCCGAAACAAACGAATGGCAAAATAACCCATCCTCGGAAGTACCTATCCACAGGTTATCCTCGTCCTCGGCAAAACAGGTAATACTGATCTGGCCGATGGATTCGCCCCCGTTCGTTGACGCGTACTGAGCGAATGTTTCCCCATCGGCCCGGAGCCGATTGAGGCCGCCTTTGCGGGGAGCTACCCAGAGGTTGTTCCGGCGGTCGGCGTGAAGCGTGGCAATATCGTTGGTCGACAAGGAACCGGCCTGATTGGGCTGGTGGCGAAAAACTTTAAACGAATACCCATCGTACCGGTTTAGGCCGTCGGCGGTCGCCAGCCAGATGAATCCCTTTTTGTCCTGGGTAATAGCCCATACGGTACTCTGCGAAAGCCCGTCGGCCGTGGTCAGGTGTTCAAAATCCCCCTGAGCACGTGCCGAATGCTCCACAAAAACGACGATGAAAAGCAGCGTGAATCGAAGCATGATGACAGAACAGGATAAGAAGCAGCGTTGGAAGGTATCAATTTTAACCAGGTTTATCCGACAGCGCATTCCGTTTTTTTTTGAATCAATCGAACAACACAGGCCAGAAGAAGATGAAAAAATTGCTCACTCTCCCGCCGACGCATACATACCCGACAGAAACCTCAGTTTTGTAATCTCCATCCAAGTTTTTGTAAAAATCATCCAACTGTACCTTTTTTTGCCCGGCTACCTTAGCGGTTGCAATCAGATCATGTTCGTCACTAAATTCATTCGGCAGTACAGCCGCTCGTTGTGGCACCGGCTCAGAGTAATCAGGCACAACCGAAGTTACCTCCTTGAATTTGTCTTATTCCTGTTGCTGCTGCTCTTGGTGATTTTGGGGATTGGCTGGATGTAACGTTTGCCTCTAACCGGTAGAACCATGCTTAAAAATACGCCTCTGAAACCAGAAACCCGGCTACAAATTGACGACAACATCCGAATGCCAAAGTTTATGCAGGTCGTCAACGGAATTTTGATGAACATCGAAACCGGGCTGTTTAAACCCGGTGACCGGCTCCCCTCGATCAACGAAACCAGCGTGGACTGTTACCTGGCCCGGGCAACGGTCGAGAAAGCCTACACCAGTTTACTCAAAAGCGGGCATCTGACCTCGCTGTACCGTAAGGGCTTTTTCGTGGCCGAACGCCAGGGTATCAAGCGGGTATTGTTTCTGGTCAGCAAACTCAATCAAAGCAACCGGGCCATTTTCAACTCCATCAGCGAACGGTTGGGCAAGGCGTATAAAGTGGATATTTACACCTACGAATACCGCCGGGATTATTTGTGTGAGATTTTGGAGAAGCAGGCCGGCAACTACCAGCATTTCGTGCTGATGCCGCATTACTTTGGCGAGTCTGATGCCATTAAAGCCAGCCTTCAGAAGATTCCCAACAAACGAATCATTATTTTGGATGAGTCGGGTTCCTTGTCTTCGCCAACGTGCTCATCGGTTCAGTTTGGCTGTGGTGTTCAGTTTCAACGATTGCTGGACCAGAACGCCCGGCTGTTCACCAAGTACCAGCGACTTACGTTCGTAGCTACGGACCAGGAATACATTCACGCCGATTGGTACAAAGCGGTGTTGAACTTCTCGGCTCAGTATAATATTGACTGTCAGATTGTTGACGAATTCAGTGAGGCTCCCGTGGAGAAGGGCATGGCCTACATACTCTTCGATGACCAGGATCTGCTGACCTGCGTAAAAGAAACCACCCGTCGGCAACTCCGTCTGGGAACCGACGTCGGGCTGGTGGCCTTCAACGACGACGGGTACAAAGAGTTGCTGGCCGGGGGGATCTCCGTCATTACCATCGACGTGCCCGCCCTGGCCCGGCTGACCACCGAGTTGATTATTGATCAGCAGAAACGGCAGGCATACATTCCTATGAAGTTCATTCGACGGGCCTCGTTGTAGGCAAATTTCGTCAGGATTCGTTTTCATAAACTGGGTCCTGCCCGCATTTCCACCCACCATGTTACGTCTTTTTCTTTACCTGGAAATTAGTTTCGGCCTCTGGGCTTGCGGATCACGCCGGGCCGAGCGGGCCTTGTTCCAGCGGTTGCCCGCTTCGCAAACGGGCCTTACGTTCAACAACCGAATTCAGGAATCCGATTCGCTCAACGTGTTAAGTTTTGAGTACCTCTACAACGGGGGGGCGTGGGCATCGGCGACTTCGACAACGATGGGCGGCAGGACGTTTTTTTTACGGGCAATCAGGTTTCCTCCCGGCTGTACCTCAACCGGTTCACGCCAGGACGGGATCGGCTCCGCTTCGAGGACGTGACGGAAGCGGCGGGGGTAACCACCAACGCCTGGTGTACGGGCGTCACCGTGGTGGACATCAATCAGGACGGCTGGGCGGATATTTACCTGAGCGTGGCCGGACCCGATTCCAGCCGCCGGGCTAATTTATTATTTGTGAATCAGGGAAAACACACGCCCACCGGTGGCGTACGGTTCCGCGAACAAGCCCGCGAGTACGGCCTGGCCGACACGGGCTACAGCACCCAAACTGCCTTTTTGGACTACGACCACGACGGCGACCTGGATGCCTACGTGCTGACCAATGCCGAAGGAAAAGTACGAATAGCCCCGACTCAACCAACCAACGCCCAGGGCTGCTGGAACACGCTGATTGCCCACGATTTCGACCGCGATGGCGACATGGACGTGATGGCGGGCAACCTCGGGCTGAACACCCGGCACAAAGCCTCACCCGATCAACCCATCGAACTCTACGCCGCCGATTTCGACCAGAATGGCAGCCTCGACCCCGTGTTGACGCACTACAACGACGGACAGAAGTGCCTCACGCCGACGCGCGACGTTCTGACCGCCCAGGTTCCGGCCATGAAGCAACGTTTCCCCGACTTTATCTCGTACGCCAAAAGCACGTTTGCGGACGCGTTCCGGGCCGAGGAACTCGAATCGGCCTACCACGTGCAAGCCACGGAGTTTCGGAGTATGTACTTCGAAAATCGGGGCGGGGGGATTTTCGTCCCGCACCCCCTGCCGTTGGAAGCCCAGGTTTCACCCGTCTACGGCATTCTGGTCGATGATTTCAACCACGATGGCCTTGACGATGCCCTGCTGGTGGGTAATTCGTACGCCTCGGAAACCATCGGTGGCTGGTACGATGCCTCGAAAGGCGCGCTGTTGCTGGGAAATGGCCGGGGCGATTTCAAGCCCGCCGATCATTGCGGAATAAACGCCGCTCAGGATGCAAAAGCAGTGGTCGCGTTGCGCCGGAAGGGCGGAGCTACCTGGATTTTAGTGGCTAACAACGCAGGACCCCTACAGGGATTTCAGTGCCGCCCCCCGGAACGATCCCCGCCTCCCTAAAAACCCTTCTAAGCGCGTAAGAGACGGTATAGCACATTACAGCATAGGACAGCGACGCGTCGAAAAATAGTATGATTTGCAATTGAATCACCCACACTCTAACAAATGCAGGCAAAGAAAATCGATTTCCCACCCTACGGGCCTTTCCTCTCAAATCACCTCTAAACTTCTACATCCATGAAAAATCGTTTACGATTCTTACCTCGATTCCCGCTTATTTGGCTGGGGCTGCTTTTTCCCCTATCGCTCCTTGCCCAGGATCGCCAACTGACCGGGCGGGTACAATCGAGTGAGACCAACTCCGGCGTTCCCGGCGCTTCCGTCACGCTGAAAGGCACCACCACGGGTACGATCACCGACGCCAACGGGGCCTTTCGCCTAAATCTACCGGCAGGCACTACCCGCCTCGTTGTTTCGTCGGTGGGGTACGAAACGAAGGAGGTTCCCGTGGGTAGTGCCACCAACCTGACCATCGCGCTCACTGTCTCGGCCAGTGATCTCTCGGAGGTGGTCGTGATTGGCTACGGCTCTAGAGAAAAGCGCGACCTGACCGGGTCGGTGTCGTCGGTCGGGGCCAAAGACATTTCCAAGAGCATCGCCCAGGCCCCCGAACTGGCCATGCAGGGCCGCATGGCGGGGGTATTTGTGAGTACGCCCGGCGGCAGCCCCAATGCCCGTCCGCAGGTGCGTATCCGGGGGGTCGGTACGTTTGGCAACGCCGAGCCGCTGTACGTGGTCGATGGGGTGCCGCTGACGGAATTTGGTTCCGGTGGGGAAGGAGGGGTCGTCTCCGACATCCGGGGGAACGTCAACGTGCTTTCGATGATCAACCCCAACGACATCGAGAGCATTTCGGTGTTGAAAGACGCCTCGGCGGCGGCCATTTACGGGGTTCGGGCGGCCAACGGCGTGGTGCTGATCACCACCAAAAAAGGACAGAATGGGGCGCCGCGCGTGGAAGTGTCGGCTTCGGCGGGGGTGTCGAACGTCGTCAAAAAGTACGATATGCTCAATACCTCCGAATTCACTGCTCTTTACCGCGAGGCTTACGCCAACAACGCCAACGAAGCCAAGAACCTGCCCACGGTGTTTGATCCCACCAACGCGGCCTACCTCGGCAACTCACCCACCTACGACTGGCAAACGCCCTTGCTTCAGAAAAACGCGAAGCAGCAGGATTACAGCGCGCGGATTTCGGGCGGCAACGAGAACACGACGTATTACGTTTCGGGCGGGTATTCGTACAACGAAAGTACGCTCATCAAAAACAACTCGACGCGCTACTCCTTCGCCGGGAACCTCACCAGCAAGGTTTCCAAGTACGTCAGCGTGGGGGCGACCTACCGCGTGACCTACACCGACGTGGTGGACAACACCACCGCCGACCTGCGCTACGCCTCCGAAACCTCGCCCTGGCAACCGATTTACGACCCCAAAGGCTACCTGGGCTACGCGCCTTCGGGGGCCTTCAAATTCAAGCCCAACCCGGTACTGACCGACAAGTACAACCCCGGCACCCGGCCCCAATACCTACCTCCCGAGCCGCCCTTCGTGATCGATAACTCCACGTTGCTTTGGGGGCCGGAAACCAACGCCAACGTCTACGCCCGCCAGCAAACCAACGACACTCGCTACAACCTGCTCCGCAACCTGGGCACGGCCTACGTGCAGGTGGAACCCCTGCCCGGCCTACGATTCAAGGGTACGCTGAGCATCGACTACCTCACCAACCGCCGCAACCAGTGGGGCGATTTCAACGACTACCTCTTCAGCCAGACGCCCGGCAACCCGTATTCCATCGGCGACGGCACCTCGAGGGGCAGCTACGGCGAGCGCCACGCCCGCAACTTCAACCTGGTCAAGGAGTTCAGCATCAACTACGGACGCAACTTCGGCCAGCACAACGTGGATTTGCTGCTCAACGCAATGGATCAACGCTACACGTACGAGTTTATGAGTGCCTCTTCGTCGCAAATTCTCTACACCGATCCAGCTTTCCGCAGCGTCAACAACGTGGCACCCTACGCCAACGGCGCGTCGTTTCGTGAAGTCAACGCCCTGCAAGGCTATCTGGGCCGGTTGAGCTACAACTACGACAGCCGCTATTACCTCGATGCGACCATCCGCCGCGACGGTGCCTCGCGCTTTGCGCCAGGCTACAAGTGGGGCACTTTCCCCGCCGTATCGGCGGCCTGGCGGATCAGCCGGGAATCGTTCATGGAACCCCTGACCTGGATCAGCGACCTCAAACTGCGCGGGGGTTGGGGCAAAGCCGGAAACCAGGAAACCCGCTCGTTTGCGTACCTGTCGCTTATTTCCATCTCGCCGGATTACGCCTTTGGCAGCGGCAATGGCAACGGCATCGGCACGGTCAGAAACGGGGTGAGTTTGCCCGATTTCCCAGTGACCGACCTTTCCTGGGAAACCGTCACGACGACCAGCGCGGCCCTCGACGGGCAGTTTCTCAACCGCCGCCTGTCGGCCACCGTCGAGTACTACGCCCGCAACACCGAAGGCTTGTTGCAGGGCGCGACCCTGGCCGCGAGCGTGGGGAACCAGAATCAACCCGTGCTCAACATCGCTTCGGTGCGCAACTCGGGGATTGAATTGCAACTGGGCTGGAACGACCGGATTGGCGATTTCGGCTATTCGATTTCGGGCAACCTGACGACGGTGAAAAACCGGGTGACTAAATTGTACAAAGACACGCCCTTCGGCGGCGAAGGCGGGCGCATCGAAGTAGGACGGCCCCTGTCGTATCTCTGGGGGTACAAAGTGGGCGGTATTTTCCAGAACCAGGGCGAAATTGATGCCTACAAAGCCGGTACCAAAGACCTCAACAACAACGGCAACTTTGCCCCCGGCGACATTTACTTTCAGGACGTGAACACCTCGCCCGCCGAAGCCGGGAAATTTGCCACCGAAGGGGCCGACGGAAAAATAAATACCGACGACCGCACCTACCTCGGCTCCACCATTCCCGGTTTTTACTATGGTCTCAATTTTGGGGCGACCTACAAAAACTTCGACCTCTCGGTGTTCTTCCAGGGTGTAGGCGACGTGGTACGCTACAACGGGCAACGGGCCAATTTTGAAAGCATGGCCAGCACCGGCTCCAACCAATCGACCGCCGTGAAAGACCGCTGGACGACGACCAACCCCAGCACCACCTTCCCCCGCGCCGTGCGCGCCGATCCGGCCCAGAACAACCGTTTCTCCGACCGTTTCGTGGAGTCGGCGGCCTTTACCCGGTTGAAAAACGTGCAGTTGGGCTACAACTTACCCGCCAGCGTGGCCGCTAACCTGGGTTTTCTGCGGGGTCTGCGCGTGTACGTGGCGGGCACCAACGTGTTCACGTTCACGGAATGGCAGGGCCTCGACCCCGAAGATGCCGACCGGGGCGGGGCTATCGTTCCCCCCGCCCGTACGGTTACCCTGGGCCTGAATGCGACATTTTAACGTTTGAAAGTTTGAGGGTTTGAAATAGTCAAACTTCAAACCCTCAAACTTTCAAACCTTCAAACCATTTTTCATATGAAACTCACTAAACTTGCCTCTCTTTTCAGTCTCGGTTTTGCCTTATTAATCGGAAACAGCTGCAACGAGAAAAACATCGACCTGCAGCCCCTGACGCCCACGGAAGCGTCTTTTTTCATCGAAGAAGCCGATTTCGACAAGTCGATCATTGCGGTGTACGCCAAACTTACCGACTGGTACTGGTTCGCAGCCAACAACCCCATCCACGGGTTCTGGCACCTTCCCGGCGACGACATCACGTCGTCGGGTACGTACGCCTTCGAGATTTTCGGGACGCTGCAACCTTCAAACGGTGAAATCAATTCATTTTACCGCACGGCCTACCAGCTTATCAACCGGGCCAACACAACCCTTGAAAAACTGGCCCAGGAAACCGGGGTGTTGAAAGACGCGACGAAAAAGAATTCCCTGAAAGGTGAAGCACTGTTTCTACGCGGCTACGCAAACTTTCAACTCTGGAATTACTTCGGCACCTCGCCGCTAATGATTGAACGGATTACCTCGACCGACAAAATCACGCCGCCCAACTCGAAAGACACCGAACTGGTGGATCAGGCGATCAAAGACTTCACCGATGCCGCCGGATTGGTACCCGCCAAGTGGGACGACGCCAACCGGGGCCGGATCACCCAGAACGCCGCCAACGGGATGCTGGGCAAAGCATTGCTGTTTCGGGGTTCGATCAAGAAAAACGCGGCGGATTTTACGGCGGCCCTGGCGGCGTTCAACAAAATCAGCGGGGCCACGCTGACGGCCAATTTCATGGACAACTTCAGTTCAAAGGTCGAAAACAACAGCGAATCATTGTTCGAGTTTCAGGCCACGCAACCCGCGTTCGACAACGTTTGGCTCAACAACGACTTCGACAACAACATTGGCAGCACCTCGGCCTACTGGGGTTGGTACGAAAACCACTTCAGCCTGTTTGGGAAAGCGTTTTTTCAACCGACCCGGAAACTGCTCGATGCCTTTGAAAAAGGCGACCCCCGCCGGGCCATCACCGCAGACTCGTCTGGAAAAATGCTGCGCAAGTACTGGGCCACCGACGACCAGAAATCGCAGTCGGGCGTGGCCTCGGTCAATAACCCCCGAATTCTACGCCTGGCCGACGTGCTGCTGCTGAAAGCCGAAGCCACGCTCGAATCGGGCGGCTCGACGGCGGAAGCCATCGCCCTGATCAACCAGGTGCGCACCCGCGCCCGGGCCATGAAGGCGGGCGGGACGGCCCCGGCCAACTACGCCAGCACCGAAACCGATAAAACCAAGATTTTCAACTGGATCGCCAACGAGCGCTTCCTCGAACTGGCCGGTGAAGAAGGCCACCGCTGGCTCGACCTGCGGCGCTGGCACCTGGCCGGGAAACTCAACCTGGCGGGCTGGAACTGGTCCTCGCTGCGCAACGACGTTTCCTTTGATCCGGCTAAACACCTCTACTACCCAATTCCCACGTCGGAGTTGGATAACAACGTGAACGTCAGGCAAAACCCGGGGTATTGATTTGTTCATTCATAGGTTCAATAAAATAGCCCAGGTCACGTTTTGTGCCATGGGCTATTTTATTGAACCTGGTTTTTGCAAAAAAGTTAACATCGCCCTGAGTTTGTCGAAGGGCCAACTTTACTATTCAACGTTACCTTCCCATGATTTACCGCCTCCTTTCGCTCTTGCTTATCGTCGGCTTGTTGGCTTGCAAAAAAGACAGCACGGCAACCAACCGCCCACCGGGTGCCCTCGAAATCCGGAGCCAGTTGCTCAGCCTCAACCCCTTCATCTACGAGTTCCGGGCCTCGGCCACCGATTCGGACCTCGACGCGCTCACCTACACCTGGGCCTTCGGCGACGGACAGACCGCCAGCGGCGAAGTCGTCAAACACGGGTTTGCTGACGAAGGCAAGACCTTCACCGTTACCCTGACCGTCAGCGATGGCAAAACCTCCGCTTCGGCCAGTGCAACCATCAGCACCCAAACCAGCACCATCACGGTGGATCTGGGGCAGAAGTTTCAAATCATCGAAGGCTTCGGTGGCTTTGGCGGGCAGGACGTGTACTGGCGACCCGGCCCGCACACCTCGCCCGAATTCGTGAAAAACGTGGTGGACGAGCTGGGTCTGACTATTCACCGGGAAGAAATACCCCTGAGTTTCGAGCCGGTCAACGACAACGCCGACCCCAACGTGACCGACCTGAGCCGGTTCAACCTTTCGCAACCCACGCCCGAAGACGGCTCCGTCACTCTGGCCAATCATTTCGCCGTGATGAAAAGCCTGAAAGACGCGGGCGTGACCAAATTCATCGCCTCCGTCTGGAGTCCGCCGCGCTGGATGAAATACAACAACCAAACCGGCAACGGCACCAAAGACCAGAATTCGGCCCCGGCCTACACCACCACGCCCGGCAGCAGCACCAACCAATTGAAACCTGAATTGTACCCGGAGTTTGCCGAAACCATCGTGGCGTACATCCGCCTGCTAAAGCGGGAGACGGGCATCGACCTCTACGCGGTCAGTTTGCAAAACGAACCGCGCTTCTCACAATTTTATCAATCCTGCGTGTACAACGGCGAAGCCCTGCGCGACGTGATCAAGGTAGTGGGGCGGCGCCTAAAAGCCGAGGGTCTGACCACCAAACTATTCCTGCCCGAAGACCTGGGCTTCACCGATGCCGTGCGGGCCATGCTGCTGCCCACCCTCAACGACGCCGAGGCCCGGAGTTACGTGAGCATCGTGGCCGTACACGGCTACGCTTTCGACGGGGTGCAGCCCGGCTCGGCCGATGCCGCCACCTGGCAGACGATTTATGGCTGGGGCCAGCCCTACAACCTGCCGCTTTGGATGACCGAAACATCAGGGTTTAAAAACGACCAGGCCGGGGCCATCAAACTGGCCGGGGCGATGTACAACGCCCTGCGTTTTGGCAACGTATCGGCCTGGTTGTTCTGGACACTCGCGGAGTTGGAAGTGGGCGATTACAGCCTGCTCAGTTCGTCGGGGCAAAAAACAAAACGATTTTTTGTTTCCAAGCAGTTTTACCGCTACGTCCGGCCCGGTGCCCGGCGCGTCGGGGCCAGCAGTGAGAACGCCAGCGTACTCAGCCTGGCCTTTCAGGATTCCGGCAAAACCATCCTCGTGCTCATCAACCAAAGCCCCGCCGACCAGGTGCTGCGGCTGACCGGAACCAGCGGAAAAATGGCCCAATTCACGACCTCCGCCAGCCTCGATTGCGCCAAAACTGCCGAAGGGCCAGCCAGCGACCGGTTGTTGCTCCCCGCCAACAGCGTTAGCACGGTGGTGGTCGAGTAGATTTTCTGCCCGTTCAGAAGTCGGAGTCCTGCACCTGCAGATTCCGTCAGACAACCCCATTTTTATTTAGAGGTAAATTTGACAACTTTTACGAGTCATTCGCTTTCAGCAAAGTAGTTGAAAAAGTTGTCAACATTTTCTGCACGATTGCTCAAAGCAGCATGAAGCTATAAATCGCACCGTTTTAACGTTAATTAAACACCCTTCACCCTGCATGAGAAAACAATTGGTTGCCGGAAACTGGAAGATGAACAAAACTCTCGACGAAGCCCTGATACTGGTGTCGGAAGTGGTCAACATGGTCAATGACGAAGCGAAGGGCGATGTGAAAGTGGTGTTGTGCCCCCCCGATTTGTACCTGGCTACACTGGCCCGTTATCTTGAACCAATCACACAAATGGCCCTGGGTGCGCAAAACTGCCACCAGAAAGCCTCCGGCGCGTACACCGGCGAAGTTTCCGCCCCGATGTTGAAATCGGTGGGTGTCGAATACGTCATTCTGGGTCACAGTGAGCGGCGACAGTATTTTGCCGAGACGGATCAACAACTGGCCGAGAAAGTGGATGTGGTGCTTGAAAATGGACTTAAACCCATCTTCTGCTGCGGCGAATCGCTGGAGCAGCGCAACGGCAACGATTTTATCGCGTTCGTTTGCTCGCAGTTGACCGCCGGGTTATTTCATTTGTCGGCCGGGCAGTTTGCCGACGTCGTGATTGCCTACGAACCCATCTGGGCCATCGGTACCGGGCTTACGGCCAGTTCGCAGCAAGCTCAGGATATGCACGCCGCCTTGCGGCAACACCTTGCCGGGCAGTACGGGGAAGCAGTAGCGGAGAACACGACGATTTTGTACGGCGGCAGTTGCAACGAGAAAAATGCCCCCGAACTTTTCGCCTGCCCCGACGTGGACGGAGGATTGATTGGCGGCGCTTCGCTCAAATCAAGGGAGTTTGTGAATATCGTAAAGTCGTTCTGAAATCCTTTGACAATTTCTAATGTGAAAATGTGCGAATTTCTAATGCATTCACTCGCACATTTTCACATTAGAAATTCGCACATTGTCATTATTTGACCCGATCCGCTTCCACGCTTTTTTGCAGCGAATCAGTAATCGCCTTCTTCTCCTTTCGCCCAAACAGCGAGAAATGCACGTAGCGTTTAGGCGACTGGCGGAAATCGACCAGCAGGCGATCCAAATCGACCATGGTACGGTTGGCACTGGAGTAAAACGCCTCATCTTTAAGCAATTTGCCCGCCGTGCCTTTGCCCGATTGCAGGTCGGTCAGCAGGCGTTGTACCTGCCCCAACGTTTGGTTGGCAATCGCCACGGTTTCCTGTAACCGCACCAACTTGAGCGAGTCCAGGATGGAATTGGCCTTGCCCAGCAGGGGTTTAATCTCCTTTTCCGTCTCCACCAGCGAGGTCGTCAGTTTATTGGCGTTCGCCAGTAGCGTACTTAGGTTCACGCGATTTTCCTGCACGGTCGCGTCCAGGGTTTGCACGGTGGCATCCACGGTAGTCATCGTTCGGTTGGCCGTTTTGAGCAATCGGTTAACGGCGTAGCCCGTCGAGTCAAATTTACTGGCCACGCCCCGCAAGGTCACAATCAGGGAATCGGCGCTTTTGAGTACGGGCAGCGCCTGCTCCTGGATCAATGCCTGCAAACCCTTGGGCGATACCGTGCGAAGGGTGTCTTTGTCCTTGAGCAATGTCCCACCCGGCTCAACCAGCAGGTTGATCATTTTACCGCCCAACAAGCCGCCATCGCCCAGGGAAGCTACCGTCGTGTTGGAAAGTTTCAGATTTTTTCCGACGCTAATCGTGACGAGCAACTGATTACTGCGTTCCTGCAAAAGACGAATCTCTTTCACCCGGCCAACGGCCAGTCCGTTGAGCATCACCGCGTTGGAAGCGGTCAGACCGCCAACATTGTCGTAGAGGGCGTAGTATTCGTTTTCGTTAGAAAAGAGTTCGGATCCTTTCAAAAAATTGAATCCGAAGTAAAGTATGGCAATCGAAATGACGGCCAGAAAACCGACTTTCACTTCTTTGGAAATTTTCATAACGGGAAGGTAGTACTGAAAACCGGGGCAAGTTAAGGGGATTAACGTGTCTTCGCCCAAACGTCCCGGTTTTTAGAAATGACGAATCAGACAGATTCTAACGTCTTCGCCAGTATTTTCGTTGCCTGCCTCTTCCAAAAAAACTAACCCGGAGCGGCCCCGAATACTCGGGGCCGCTCTGGGTTAATGCTTCAACGAACCGGTTACTGCGAATTTTTCTGATCGTTCAGATTCCAGTCGTATTTCATGTACGACACGTTGGCGTCGCCGTTGGCTTTGGCACTCGAATACTTATTGATGAATTTGACGACGTTTTCATCGCTTTTGCCAAAGTCGTCTTTGTACCAATCGAAGATTTTTGAAACGCTGACCTTCTCCTTGCTGATGGCGTTTTTCTTCGGATTGTTGAGAAAATCCTTAGCCTGATCGGCCAGTTGAGCGTCGAGTTTGGCGGGCACGTAGGCTTCATTGCGCAATTTGGGGCAGGAAATCGCCGCACAAACCAGGGCAAAGTGAATGCGCGGCTCGTTGAATTCTTTGCGCACAATGTCCTGCTCGATGTTATTGAGGCTCATGTCTTTCCCGCCAATTTTGAAGTACTTTTTATTGAACGGCCCCGACCCCGAAACCAATTGCAATTGGTTTCGGATGATGCTGTTGGTGGGGTACATATCCAGGATCTGCTTGATGGTGAAGGCGTTGTAGGCATTGAGCCAGTAGGCCAGTTTTTCGTCCTTGCTCCAGTCGTTACCGGGCGCGTTGCTGCTCACCAGTTCGAGGTACTTGTCGAGGGTTTTGGCGTCTTTTTCTTTGAGGCTTCGGTAGTCGACCATCCCGGTGTTGTCCACGTATTTTTTCAGGAGGCTATTCCAGGTTTCGTGGCTGATGGGCTTGGCGTTGGAGGTGGGCGCCGTGACCGTCTCGCCGTAGGTGGTCAGGCCCAGCACCAGGGCCAGCGTTGCTAAAAGATTCATGAGTTTGAGCTTAGATGACACGTTAAAATAAAAAGAGAAACGATTCGGATGGTTTCCTAAAGTGATATACGCACTAACGCGGCCGAATGGTTTTTGTTTCTTGCCTCACTTCCTGACACCACGCCACCACTTCCCAACGGAACGCCCAACGCCAACGAATCTGGTACCGGGTAAAGCCCGCCCGCCGGAGTAGGATTTCGAGTTCGGCCCGGCGAAACGCCCGCAGAACTGACAGCCTCGAGTCGTGCTGGTAAAGGTAGGAGGTACGTAACAATTTAGCAATCAGCCAGATACTGTAGTACGCCAGCGGGTGCCGGTGCAAATCATTGATGACGATACCCAGCCGCGTTTGCCGCCGAAGCGTCGTGAATAAATCGACCAATTGCTCCTCGTTGAAGTGGTGGCAAAACAGCGTCATCGTCACCACATCGAACGAAAGCAGGCGAAACTCCTCGGAGAACACATCCAGTTGCTGGTACTGAATTTCGGGGAACGTTTGGGTATGTTGCCCGGCGTAACGAAGCATAAACGCGTTGGCATCCAGCCCGGTTAGCATAGCGCGAAGGTTCTTTTTGCGCAACCAGCGCGCCATCAGGCGGAGCATATCGCCACCGCCGCAACCGAGGTCAGCAATTGTGAATTGAGCATTGAAAATTGAGAATTGAGAATTGAGTAACTCGTCGATCCCCCGCAGTGTAACGCCATTGCCACCCAGCAGCCGATTGGTGATTTCCAGTTCGCGCAGGTTCCGACGCAGGTCGTCCGAGGCCAGCGTGAGGTCGTCCATGAGTTCGGGTTGATGGCTACGCTGGGAAAAATCGGGCACCGGATTTCAAAATAAGAAACTAAGAAAAAGCAACTTTGCCAAAGTTGCGACGTATTCACCGTTTGTACCCCATTTTTCAACCATGAATCTTAATCTCACCGGTAAAAATGCCCTCGTTTGCGGCAGTACGCAGGGCTTAGGCTGGGCCACCGCCGTTGAACTGGCGCTTCTCGGGGCTAACGTCACGCTCCTGGCCCGCGATGAAGCTAAACTCCAGGCTCGCCTCGCCGATCTTGATGTTCGGCTTGGGCAGCAACACGGGTACGAGGTCGCTGATTTTTCAAAACCGGATACGGTACGGGCCGCATTGGAACGCCATCAGCAACGCGTACCGCTCACGCATTTGCTCATCAATAACACGGGCGGTCCGGCGGGCGGTCCCATTCTCGACGCCAAGCCGGAAGCGTTTATCGCGGCGTTCGAGGCGCACCTGATCTGCAATCAATTGCTCGTGCAGGCGCTCGTTCCCGGTATGAAAACGGCGGGGTATGGTCGCATCATCAACGTGATTTCAACGTCGGTAAAACAGCCCCTCCCCGGCCTGGGGGTGTCGAATACGATTCGGGGCGCGGTCGCGCAATGGGCCAAAACCCTGGCGGGCGAACTGGGGCCATTTGGCATTACGGTCAACAACGTATTGCCGGGCTACACCCGCACCGCCCGGCTCGACGCGGTCGCCCAAATGCGGGCGCAAGCCTCGGGTAAAAGTCAGGAAGACATCGAGAAGGCCATGATGGCCGATATACCCGTCGGGCGTTTTGGCGAGGCGGCGGAGTTTGGCGCAGCAGCGGCCTTTTTATGTACACCCGCCGCCGCGTACATCAACGGAATCAATCTGCCGGTAGATGGTGGCCGCACGAGTAGCCTTTGAGGGTTTGGGAAAGGTTTGAAGGGTTAACAGGGTTTGAGGGTTTGTTGAGAGTTAATTAATTTAAATCTTTTCAAACCCTGTCAAACCTTTCCCAAACCTGTCAGGCGTCCGCTGGTTCGGGCGGGGTGCGCGTTTGGCGGGCCTCCAATCCCCAGAACCCCAGCCAGGCCAGTACGCAGAAGCCCGCCATGACCCACCAGAGCGTGGTGAAGCCGATTCGCTGGGCGACCTGCGTACCAATGAGCGGCGCCGTGGTTTGGGCAACCGACCAGCTAAGCCCGTACAAAGCGAGGTACTGACCCCGGTTTTTTGGCCCGGCACGTTCGGCCGTAAACGTCGTCATGAACGGCATCGCGACCATTTCGCCAAACGTGATAAGCAAGGTAGCCACGCCCACCACCCACACCCAGCCATCAAGCAGGTTGAACGATACATAAGCCAGACCCACCAGCACAACGCCCATTCGGATAAAGGTCAGCCCGGTTCGGCGCCCTTCGATGCGGTAGATGAGCAGCATCTCGACAAAAACAATCAGTAACCCATTGGCCGCCAGAACCAGACCGATAATGGGTTCGGACAAGTGGTAGTACGACTTGTAATAAACGGGAACGACAGAGAAAAACTGAAAAAACGCAATGGCCCAACACGTGGTGAATACGATGAAGATCAGAAACGTACGGTCGTGGTAGGGGGTGCTATGCAAATCGGGAACGACGGGATTAGAAGACGTTGGGGTCGGTTCATCGGTTCGGTTTTTCAAAAAAAGCCGTAGCCAGACTGCCGCCAGCAAACACGTCACGCCATCGGCCCAGAACAAATATTGGTAGCCGATTCCCGCCAGCAAACCGCCCACGGCCGGGCCAATCGACCAGCCTAAATTGATTGCCAACCGGTTGAGCGAGTATGATCGGGTACGGGTTTCGGGCGTACTGTAAAAAGCAACAGAAGCCGAGTTGGCTGGTCGGAAGGCTTCACCCACGACGCTGAGTAAAAACGTCGTGATGCACAACAGGGGTAGAGTACGCATTTGCCCCAGCACCAACAGCATCAACCCGCCCAGCACCAAACTCCAAACCTGCACGGGATAATGGCCCCAGCGGTCCGTCAACCGCCCCCCACGAAAACGCCCAACATCGCGCCCGCCCCAAAGCAACCCATGACCAACCCGGCCTGCCCAATGCTGAAATGCAGCGATTGGGTGAGGTACACGCTCAAAAATGGCACAACCATCGAACCACTGCGGTTGATGAGCATGGCCCCCGATAACAGCCAGACCGAGCGTGAGAGGCCGCCGTAAGCGTTGCGGTAAAGTTGGATGATCATATTTTCCCAGCCTGCGTCACGAAAGTTCCAGCCAAAAATAGCATTCGGGCATAAGCATGACCGCGCTTTTTTCTATTTTTCGGAAAATCCTTCCCATGAAACCCAACGCCGCATTGCCTACCACTGTCCGGACGACTGATGATTGGCAAAAGTTCCTCACCGACATCTGCGCAGACGGTGACTTGGCCAAGTGTCTGTTGAGCACCGGTGTTTGCGAAGAACTCATTCACACGGCTCACACCGAACTGGGTGTGCCCAAATTATTCGTGCGGGCGGTATTCAAACTCGTACTGATACCGGGCGTATTTTTCGTGGGCAAAGCGATAGGCAGCCACGTGAGTATCGAAAAGATAGTGCCTCGGCTGCTCAAACTTCCCTTAGCCGCTACTGTGCTGAGTTGGTTGGGCAGTTCGCTGCGCACGAAGGTTGAAGACCTGCGCCGCGAACGCAAACTCGATGACTTACTCGAAGGCCGTCGCACCGCCGCCCAAATCCTGGCGGAGAAAGACCCCAATCCGGAGTTTCAGGTAGCCTGCCTCACCATTCAGGAAATTCGTGAATTAGGCGATGCGCTCCGCGACCTGCTCGAACCTCAGCCCTTGCTCACCATTCCGGTGGAGGAAACCACCCACCGCTACCACTTCCGGCGTCGACAGGTGACGTTCCGGGGTCGGGAAGCAGAACAGCGAAGACTGGAAGACTTTGTGTTTAGCCAGGAATCACACTCGTTGAGCCAAAGCAATGAGTTCATGTTTCAATGGTGGCTCGTCACCGGCCCCGGTGGGGCGGGCAAAAGCCGCCTGGGGCTCGAATTTTGCCTTAACCTGGGACTCACGCAGGGACGTTGCGGTTTTTTGAGTTCGCATCAACTCGACGCCTTCGATTGGGAAAACTGGCAGCCCGAAAGCCTCACGGTGCTGGTGGTCGATTACGTGGCGGGTGCCTTCGACAAAGTTTTGGGTTTGGTAAGCGTACTCAACCGGCGCAAAAATTCAGATAAGCCCCTGCAAAATCCGGTACGCCTGTTGTTACTCGAACGCGAAGCGCGGGGAACCTGGTGGGAACGCTTCGAGGCCGATACCGACGCCCGCACCAGTTGCTACCAGCGCGACGCCAACGGTAGCCCTATGTACCTGCCCCTGGATTCCTTGGGCGAAACTCTGAACTGGGACATCGTGGCCGAATTGCACCGACAAGCCCACAAAGATCTACCCGACCGAACGGAAACCCTGGCTAACCTCGCCCGCATCGACCCACAGGGTCGCCCGCTGTTCAGTGTGTTTGCGGGGATTGCGCTTGTGCAAGGCCAAACCATCCGCGATTGGAACCAGGAAAAACTGTTGCAGTACCTGTTGCTCGATGAAAAAAAAGTATGGGAACGTGCCGCCCGTGAACTCCACGTGGACAGC